>CAKTWY010000103.1 GCA_934630445.1 uncultured Eubacteriales bacterium | reverse complement strand
GGAGGATACCGCATATGATCATAATTGCCGGCACCGACTATACAATTATTGCAGCATGCATCGCCGCGGCAGGGCTTTTTTTCGCCGTTCAGCTGATCCTATGCTGCAAAACAAAAACGTCTGCGGCAAAGCTGGCGCCCGCGTTTTTGGTATTGATCCTGCTGCTGCTCGCCGCAGCGCTTTATGCCGGCATGTTCGGACACGGCGAAGGTTTTATTCCTTCCAACGCCATTCTGGCTCTGGTCATCGCCCTTCCGGCGGGCGCTGCGCTGATGGGCGACGCGCTTGCCTGGATCGTATATGTGCTGCGCGCACGCACCTCCAACGAAAGAAAAAATCATTGACCGATCAAAGGCGCGCCGCACAAATGCGGCGCGCCTTTCACCCTGTGCAGATGAACGGATCTTCTTCCCGCACCGCTGATTACCGCGGCGAAGGCATACGAGAAAACGTATCTATTTCTTCTGCACGTTTATACGTTTTTTGACCGTGCGGCGTTCCTTTGCCTGCTCCTGCTGTTCAGCCTCCCTGCGGCTGAGTGCCTCGGCCTCGCGTGCGATGCGCTCTGCCTTCGCTTCCTCCCGGCGGCGGCAGAGCAGCTGCTCCATGTCGGCGCGCGCTTCGCTGCGGCAGAGGGTGAGCCACGTTTCAAACGCATCAGGACAGACGAAGCGCTTTGTTCCGTGCGCGCCGGCAAATGTCACCTCGACGCTCCCCGGGGCAGTGCCGGTTATGATACCGTCGCCAAAAACAGGATGACGGACGCGCTCATGCTCAAGCTTCATCTTCCAGCGCCTCCTCCGGCATGCCTGCGCCGACGCGCGAGGCGATATAGTCCGGCACCGCTTCCTCTTCGATGCCGAGCGCTGCGGACAGCTCGTCAAAAAGGAGCTCCTGCGCGCGCTTCATAAACTTTTCATCCACGGCGCCAAGCTTCTGTCTGTTTTGACGTGCGTTTTCACGCTTTTTCCAGATCGACATGGTCAGCTTCAAAAGCTGCGCACAGTCGTGGCTTCTGATCGCCGCGCCGTAATGATCGGAAAGCTCGCGCACGACACGGCTCTGAAACGGACGCGCATCGGTGTGTGGAATGGTGTCGATCAGCTGTTCGGCCTCTTCGCGCGTGAGGATGGGGCGCATGTAGACTTTGTCGCTCTCGACCGGAGCGTAGATAACGCATTCCTGCCTGAGCGGGCGGATGGTGTAGTAGAGCTGATCCTCCTCTCCCCCGGCTCTCGGTGCGATATCGGCGATTCTGCATACGCCTGTCGCGCCATAGAGGATCAAGTCTCCCTTTTCAAACATTTTTTCACCTCCGAAAACTGTACCCGGCTCAATACCGGGCCAATGCAAAAAGCGCGCGGAGCACTGGCAACCGGACTTACGTTTGCCAAAACCGCACGCTGCATTTATATTTTAACACAAATTCTGTCATAAATGTAAGAAAAAGTTTATTTTAATAAAATAAAACATCCATTGCCATATTTTGGGCGGCGGAACACGGCCGCAGCGCTGCAGTGACCCGCTTTCCACGGCTGCTCTCCGCCTGCCGGCGCAAAAAGGGGCGGACAGCGCAAGCGCTGTCCGCCCCGGGGAAACATATTTAGAAGAAAATCCTTACTCGTTGTCAACCTTCGCCATGTGCTCGATGAGGTTGAGCAGCTTGTTGGAATAACCCCACTCGTTGTCGTACCAGGAGACGACCTTCACGAAGGTGTCGGTCAGCGCGATGCCGGCCTTCGCGTCGAAGATCGAGGTGCGGGGATCGCCGAGGAAGTCGGAGGAAACGACATCTTCATCGGTGTAGCCGAGGATGCCCTTCAGTTCGCCTTCGGAAGCAGCCTTCATCGCCGCGCAGATCTCAGCATAGGTCGCGGGCTTGGCAAGGTTGACCGTCAGGTCGACGACAGAAACATCAAGGGTCGGAACGCGCATGGACATACCGGTAAGCTTGCCGTTCAGCTTCGGATAAACCTTGCCGACAGCCTTCGCAGCGCCGGTCGAGGAGGGGATGATGTTGCCGGTAGCCGCACGGCCGCCGCGCCAGTCCTTCTTGGACGGGCCGTCGACAACCTTCTGCGTGCCGGTAGCGGAGTGAACGGTGGTCATAAGGCCGTCGGTGATGCCGAACGCCTCGTCGAGGACCTTCGCAATCGGAGCAAGGCAGTTGGTGGTGCAGGAAGCATTGGAGACGAAGTTCATGTCCTTCGTGTAGGTCTCGTGGTTGACGCCCATGACGAACATCGGGGTGTCATCCTTGGAAGGAGCGGACATAATGACCTTCTTCGCGCCGCCGTCGATGTGGGCCTGCGCCTTTTCCTTGGTCAGGAACACGCCGGTGGACTCGACAACATAGTCCGCGCCGACTTTGCCCCAGGGGATGTTCTTCGGGTCCATTTCAGCAAAGAAGAGAACCTTCTTGCCGTCGACGGTGATGGAATTGTCATCATACTCGATGGTGCCGTCATAGCGGCCGTGCATGGTGTCATACTTGAGCATGTAAGCCATGTAGTCCGGGGTCATGAACGGATCGTTCACCGCGACAAACTCGATGTTCGGGTTCTTAAGACCAGCGCGGAAAACCATACGGCCAATGCGGCCAAAGCCATTGATACCAACTTTAATCATGGGGATTTTCCTCCTTAAATATAATAAACAAACCGGATAAAAAACGCGTTTTTCACGCGCTTTTCAAACACTTTAATTATACACTATGAACTGTGAGACTGACAAGCACTAATTTGTTAAAAATCTAACTAAACATGCTGATAATATTTCTTGAATCTTCCAGCTTTTTGTTTAAAAAGACATTCCGTTATGGTATTATTGGTGTAAAGTTGGAGAATTATACTTTTTACTGCAGCGGTTTTTCAGCGCGGCGTGCCGCCGGGTCTTATGCCTTTGCAGGAAAGGACTGCTTTCATGACATTTGACAGCTCCGTAAGTGAAATACTTTCCGTCCTCTCCGAAAATGGCCTGCGCGGCGGTGAGGATGTGCTCATCTGCTCGGCCGGCGGGCGCGTACTGTACGGCGCCCTTCACGTGCGCGGCGAACGGTGCGATCTGCGCGGGCGGCATTTAAACGACATCATCGGCGATGACCACTGCGCCGATTTGATCTGCGCGGCCCGTGCGGGCGAGCCGCTCAGCCTTGAATGCTACCTGTTTGACACGCTCTATGCCCTGACGATGGAGCCGTATCAGACGGAACTGATCATTTCGGCGGCGCCTGCGTCGGGCTGCATGTCCTCGGGTGTGATGCCGGACACTGCGGAGCTGCTCGCGCGGGAGATCCGCATTCCCCTTGCAAATATGTCTCTGGCACTCGGGCTTGTTCTTCAAACGGCGAACGATGAAACATCCTACGCCTGCGGTGTGCTCAGGCGCAGTGTCCTGCAGCTGCAGCGCTTTGCGGCCAACCTCTCAGACCTTGTGCGGCTTGAGAACCGCGCGTATGCCGCCGACTATCAGCGCAGTGATCTCGGCGCCCTTGTGCGCGAGGTCTGCGCCGGAGCGGACCCGTTTTTTCAGGCAAAGGGCGTTTCACTCGAGCCGCTTCTGCCGCCGGGGGCGCTTACGATGTCCTTTGACCGGGCAAAGGTGGAGCGGCTGCTCCTGAATCTCCTGTCCAATGCGCTGAAATACACCGGACCCGGCGGACGCGTGACAGTCGAACTTCTCGACCGTGAGGAGACGGCTGTGCTGAGCGTTGCGGATACGGGGTGCGGCGTTCCGGCGCGGCTGATGCCGTATATGTTTCAGCGCTACCGCGTATCGCCGCTGGAAGTGCCGCCGCAGCAGCATGACGGCGCGGGGCTCGGCCTCGCGCTCGTTCGGGCGATCGCAGCGCTGCACGGCGGCTCCGCCGTGGCGGAGAGTCAGGAAGGGCGCGGCACTACGCTGAGTGTTTCGCTGCGCAAACGCTCGGTTCCGGGCGAGATGGCTTCTGCTTCGCAGCCTCTGCCCGATTATACCGGCTCGACAGATCATTTGCTGTTTGAATTTTCTTCCGCGGCGGAGAACTGTTTTTTCGAAGGCACACGGAAGGAGCGCTGATCTTTGGGCTGTTTGAAATACGCTGCGGCGCGCAGGATTGACAAGGCAGAGGCCGCCTCCCTTTAGGGGAGGCGGCCTCTGCGTTTCACTTACTCCGTATAAACCATGTTCGGATACACAAACTTCAAAAGCTCGTCGGTGTAGTGCGCGTCGAGGAAGCGCTCAAACGCGTTTTGTGCGGGCGCGCCGTAATGGCGCGCGGACATGCGCCCCACCGCGCAGGCAGAAATAACGGTGTTGGCGATCATAAAGGCAAGCAGCACCCAGGTCAGAGGCTTCCCCCACCGGTTCGGGATCCTGGCGATCCAGCGGCTCATCATGGGGCAGAGGATCTTGACCCATAAAAGTGCGAGAATGCCCCAGAAGATCGAATACAGCAGGTTGATGCGCCCATGCAGGTTGAACGGCAGGTGATCGTACTGCCAGGAGACGGTGCCAAACATCGTCTCCTGCAGGAAGCTGCAAAAATATTCATACACGCTGCCGATGAGCACGCCGCCCAGGAAGACCCATCTGTCGTTTTTGTGCTCACACCAGTGCAGGCCGAGCGTCATCAGCAGCGCGCCGAAGCCGTAGACGAGGTTGAACGGGCCGTATATAAGTCCCTGCCTGCTTTCAAAGTGGCCGCGCGTAATGATGCACCAGAGCGTCTCGATCACCACGCCGAGAAAGCAGCCGATAAAAAAGATCCAGAACAGTTTGTAAAATCCAAATCCGGGCGCGAAGCCCTCATACTCCTGACGCTTTTGTTTCATGTAATCCTCCCCTTACATCAGCGGCGCGAATACGCGCAGAATGCTGCGGCCGAAGCGGCGGTACCACTTGACGGCACGGCATTTTGCAAGCGTGATTTCCTCGCACATACCGAGTGTTTTTTCAAAGTCTTCGCGGATATCGCGCACCGTTTTCGTCCGCCACAGCCATGCGCCACACTCAAAATGAAGAAACAGGCTCCTGTAATCGAGGTTGATCGTACCCACGACCGCATATTCGTCGTCGGCGACAAATGTCTTTGCATGGATAAACCCTGGCGTATACTCGTAAATTTTGACGCCCGTTTCCACCAGCGCCTCATAATTGGAACGCGTCACCGCGTGCACAAACCATTTGTCTCCCATGTGCGGTGTGATGATGCGCACATCCACCCCCGCTTTTGCGGCGTTGGAAAGGGCGCTCGTCATCTCGCTGTCAATGATGAGGTAGGGTGTTGTGATGTACACATAGCGCTCGGCTTTGGAGATCATATTGAGATACACGGTCTGGCCGACCGGCTCGCCGTCGAGCGGGCTGTCGGTATAGGGCTGGACGACGCCGTCGTCCGCGCTGGCCGCTCCGCGGTGCACGGCGGGCCGGTACTGCTCATAATCCTCCACGTCGCCCGAGACATAATCCCACATGGTCAGGAACATGACCGTGAGGCTCCACACCGCTTCGCCGCGCAGGAGGATGGACGTATCCTTCCAGTGACCGTGCTTGGGGTAGTCGTTTATGTATTCATCGCCGATATTGATGCCGCCGGTAATGCCGGTGTGGCCGTCGATGACACAGATCTTGCGGTGGTCACGGTTGTTCATGCGCACGCTCAGCACCGGGATAAAGGGGTTGAAGACACAGCAGCGGATGCCGAGCGCCTCCACATGCCGGCGGAAGCCGGGCGGCAGGAGCATGATCGGCCCCATATCGTCGTAAAGCAGGCGCACATCGACGCCCTGGCGCACCTTCTCTTCAAGGACAGCGAGAATTTCAGACCACATGCGCCCTTCCTCAACAATAAAATATTCCATGAAGATATAGTGCACGGCGCGGCGCAGGTCCTCCAGCATGCGCTGGAATTTCACCTCCCCGAGCGGAAGATACTCCGTCTGCGTGCCGCGGTAGGGCGGGCAGGCGGCATAATTTTGAATATAGCGCGACTGATTGGCCGCGTCCGGCCGCACGGCGGCCATATCGGCGATGATATCATCCGCCGGGGCGAGCGACTCGCGCAGGCGCGTACCGATGAGGGCCATCTTCCTGCGCTGGCGGGTGCTCATGCGGTTGGCGCCGAACATCAGGTAGAAAAGGCCGCCGAAAAGCGGCGCCAGCAGAATCGGGATCAGCCACGCGATCTTATAGGCGGGGTTGCTCTTATTATTGAGGATATAGAGCGTGACGAGCACGCTGATGACGATACACCCGGCGTAAAAATACGTGAAATAGTTGTTGAAATACAGGATCATCACAAGCAGCGCCGCCAGCTGCACGACGAGGCACAGCGCGACGAGCACCACCCTGTGAAAGAGAAACTGCAGGACCTTTCTCATAGCTTCCTCCCTGCGCCGACAAGCGGCCGCTCACTGCCTGCCCTTTGAAAAAGGGCGCGGACTGAACTTTTTTTCCGGCAGACCCCGCTCGCGCAGGCGCGCGCGGACGTATTCGCGGAAAAGCGCATACGCCACGGACGCGAGCGGAACCATCACAAGCATGCCAGCCACGCCGTAGGCGTTGCCGCCGACCGTGACCGCTGCGAGCACCCAGATGCCCGGAAGGCCCACCGATGTGCCGACGACGCGCGGATAGACAAGGTTCCCTTCCAGCTGCTGCAGGATAAAAAAGAGCACTACAAACCACAGCGCCTGGATGGGGTTCGATACCAGAATCAGCACCGCGCCCACCGCGCAGCCGATGAACGCGCCGAAGAGCGGAATGAGCGCTGTGATCGCGATGAGGACTGAAATCATCAGCGCGTATGGGAAGCGGAAAATGGACATGGTGATGAAGAACATGCACCCGAGTATGACCGCCTCGACGCACTGCCCTGTGATAAAATTGGAAAACGTGCGGTTTGAAAGCGCGCAGACCTCCAGCGTGCGGTCCGCCGCGCGCTCAGGCAAAAACGCATAGAGCACACGCTTTGCCTGCCTGGCGAGCGTCTCCTTCTGCCCGAGGACATAAATGGCGAAAATAAAGGCAAGCACCATCGCCGTCGCGCCGGAAAACACGCTGCCGATCACTCCGACGGTCGAGCCGACAACGCTTTTCATCCCCGTCTGGAGAAAATTAAAGGCCTTTTCGCTGATGCTCTTCCAGTCCAGCTCCAGCTCCATGATCTGCCGGCCGATATCGGGGTAGCGCTCGGCAATATCGTAGCTCCACGCCTGCACACGCTGAATGAAGCCGGGGATCGCGGCCTTGATCGTCATTGCCGTGGTCTCAATTTCGGGCGCGACGAGGAACACCGCCACAATCAGAACCGCGATAATCAGCGCCAGGGCGAGCACCATGCTCGCCGCGCGCGCAAGTTTTGCCGGCACAACGGGTTTTCCGTTTTTCCGATAGCGGCCGCGGAAGCAGGCGTTCTCGATGGCACGCATCGGCACGTTTAAGATAAAGGCGATGCAAAGCCCCATAATGAGCGGCATGACCAGGCCCATCAGCGTGCCGAGCGTGCCGCGCAGCATGCTGAGATTGTCGAGCACCCACATAAAGAGCACCACGCCCCCGAGAAGAAGCGCCAGCTTTTTCATCGTATTCCGGTTCAAGTCCATAAACTGCTCCTTTGCTGCGGGCAGAAGTCCCGCCCGTCGCCCGCCGCGCGGCGCGGGCGGACAAATTTGATACTCCTGTCGGGATATGTTATATTTTAATGCCTTGGGCCGAAAACCGCAAGGCGTTTCTTAAAAAGCCGCGCGGCGGGGCTTTCAAACGGCGCTTTTTTCTCACACTTCGCGCCATCTGGTTGAAAAGGACAGCCCCTTCCTGTATGATAACCGGAGAAGACCGGTTTGTTTCAGGGAGGGTTTGAAATGCCGCTCAAAGAACGCCTGCGCGCAAAAAGCCCGCGCTCGTCTCTCAGCCCGTTTTTTCAGATGCTGATCGTGATCCACGTCGGGTATCACATCGCCTCCTGCATGAAGGGCAACTTTACAAATACGCTGCTCTTTCGCGAGACGGAAAGCCAGAATACGATCATGCTGTACAACATCTTCCTCTTTTTTGCGGAATGCGTGGGCATGACAGTCGCCGCGCCGCTCGCGCGCAGGCGCGGATGCGTATTCTGCATGCGTTTGGGGCTGGCGGTGCATATGTTCATGCAGGCGGCATTTTTCATCCTCCTGGAGCGCATCACGGCCGTCATGCCGCTGATGGCGCTTTTGAACGGCCTGTCCGTCGGCTATTACTGGATGGCATATTACACCGACGTGTCGGAATTTTCACAGGATGAGAACCGCGACCGCGCCATCGGCGTCATGGGCGTGTACACCAGCGCTGTGACGCTCATCATGCCGGCCGTGTGCGGCGCGGTCATCTCCGCCATGCCGGGCTACGCCGGCTACCGCCTGATGTTCGCGGTGTGCGCCGCGGTGTCCTTCGCCGCGCTTCTCTTTTCAAGCCGCCTCGCCGGACATCCCATCCCGGCGCAGCCGGAAAGCCGCAGGCTGGAGGCGCTGCGCCTCGCCGCGCGCGAGCGCGTCTGGCGTTTTGAGTTCACGGGTGAATTTCTGCGCGGTATCCGCGATGGAACGATGGCGTTTTTCCTCAACATCCTGCTCTTCGCCATCATCCGCAGCGAGTCGCTCGTCGGGTTTAACACGCTGCTCACAGGCGTGGCGGCGATTGCCGGGCACGCCGCAGCGCGCAGGGTGCGCCCGCAGGGGCGCACCAGATGCATGTGCGCGGCGGTGACGGTGCTCCTGGTCTGCGCGCTCGCACTTTTCTGGCGGCTGACGCCGGGGGTGCTGATCTTTGTCAGTGCTGCCAACGCCTTTTTTGCGGTATTTCTGCTCAATCCGTCGCTGGGCATCTTTTTCATGCTGCTGGAAAAGACGCCTGACGGCGAGCGCCTGCGGCCGGAATTCATCATGCTGCGCAGCTACTCTCTCTGCGGCGGGCGCATTATCGGCGCGCTCATCACGCTCCTTTTCCCGGTGAGCGCCGCAGGGAGCGTGGCGGCGATCTGTGTGCTGACGCTGTCGCAATATCTGACGGTGCTCGTCTACCGCAGGACCACAGCGCTGTGCGCGCAGGAGTGACAAAAACGGCCATGGGCGTTTGGCGCAGGAAGAAGTGTTCCGGATACTCGCCGTCCTACGGACGGGATCCTTCGCTGCGCTCAGGATGACAGAGTACCTGTCATTCTGAGGAGTGGAACGACGAAGAAT
>CAKTWY010000102.1 GCA_934630445.1 uncultured Eubacteriales bacterium | reverse complement strand
CGGAGCAGACCGTGTTTACACCCACAAACATCAGAGTTCGCAGAATGATTTTCCCAATATCGGGATAACCAAAGAGCCTTTTATAGTTGCTCAGGCCGATAAAATTCCATTTCAAGCTGATCCCCATATCAGTAAAGGACATGAGGAGCATCAGAAAAACGGGAACGCACACAAAAATAAACGTCAGGATCAAAAAGGGGGCCATCATCAGAAATGGAAAGCGGTGCTTGTGTCTGAGTGCCCTCAAATCCTCTTTCGCCCTATTTTCAACCGTTGTCTTATGTCTCATAAGAAACTCCTTTTCCTCGTTCGCGGCAGCAACTCTCGCCGTTAGACACGGTAACGCCTGTGACATACATCGTCACAGGCGTTATCGTCACCATCCAATTGGTCAGCGTCGATAAATCGCTAGTCGACGATCACATAGTTACCCTCGCCCATGTTGAAGGTTATCTTGGCGATCAGGTCATCGGTGATGGTCTCGACGCTATCGGCGCCGGCGGTAGTAGCCTCCAGCTCAGCTTTCTGGATGGCGTCAAACATCTCTTGGCTGTTGCCATACTTGCCCAGAGCATCGTTGTCGGGCAGGCAGAACATGTATTCATTCAGATAGACCGCGTCCATCATCCAGGCATCAGCCTGGTACTCGGGCATAGCGATGGTTTCTTCAGTAATGGCCAGATGTGTCTCATACAGAGAGGTGTTCAGCTGCAGGGTGGGGTCCAGCACGTTATCCAGGATACGGCGGCAGTACTCCGCGGTCTTTTCATCCTTCTGAGAAGCGGTGGTCAGGGCATAGAAATAGGGGTTGGATCCGCTGACCGGGGTGTCTCCCTCATGGCTGACAGGCAGGGGAATGGAGAAGAAGTTCTCGTTCACATAATCACTGCTGACATTTCCGGCATTCATCATGTCGCCCTTGGATCCGATCTGACCATACCAGCTGAAGCACTTGCCGTTAGGCCAGATATCGCCTTCCAGCATATCCCAGTTGTAGTCGGTCAGATGATTGTAGGGGGTAATTCCCAGCTGGACGTTCTCGCGCCAATAGGTCAGGAAGTCGATGATATTCTGACGGCTGATGACGACCTGCCCGTCGGCGTTGAGGGGGATCTCGCCGCGGTTCCAGGTGATGAAGGTGTAGCGCCAGTCAGCACCCTTGTTGGGGCGGTGCATGATGCCGTACTCGCAGATCCCGGCATCCACCACCTGCTTGGCAACCTCCTGCAGATCCTTGGTGGTGACCTTACCCGCGCGGGCGTCAGATTTCCAGGCTTCGATCTGCTCGTCGCTCCAGCCCAGTTCCTTCAGAGCGGGCGCATAGACCAGAACAAAGCGGCACTCGGTGTCCAGAATGACGCCGCAGTAACCAGTGCCATCATTGGCCAGGCCCATGTCGCGGAGATTCTGTGCGACCTTGGAGGAGTACACTTCGTCGTTCACCACATAGGAGGCATCTACGATGGCGCCGGCGTCATAGAACGCGGAAACGACGCCCTTGGTCTGGGCGATGAACTCGGGCAGATTATCTTCCTGCATGTAGAGGGTCATGGTGCTCTCAAAGTCGTCCACGACCTCATATTCGACGGAAACGGTATCCTTGCTGCCCTCGGCTGCCAGCTGCTCATTGAGCAAATCGGCGGCCTTCATCAGGTTTTCTGCGCGATAGGCCTCGTCACTGGCGCCGATGCGGAAAGTATAGTGCTTGCCTTCTTCAGTGGTCGCGGGAGTCTCGCTCGGTACGGCGGGTTCCGTTACATTGGGTTGCTTGGGCTCCGTATTGGATGAACACCCAACACAGAACAGCATCAAAAGGCAAAGTAGGGATGCGATCAGACTCAGGTAACGTTTTTTCATAATTTTCCTCCTAAAAATTATTTTTGATTTTTGCAGAGACACCGTGCCAAATTAACAAAATCATGAGACCATTTTGTCTTGCGAGTCAGATCACTATGGATTTTTTACCAAGTGTCCAACTTCATTATACAATCAGCCCTCCTTTTTTTGTTGATAATATCACGCCTTCATATTGCTGTCAATATGTTGTCATATTTTTATCAATAAAACGCAAAGATTTCATGCAACATTGTACAAATATCATCAAACAACCAGAATATGCAAGACTTTCGCCCCCTTCATCCCAATAATAATAACAATTTTATCAATATATATTGCGATTTTTTTGTTACTGTGCTATACTCTTTGCAACAATAACAGGGGGATATCGGCGTGATACTCGACAGGCATGATAAAATCATAAAATTGTTGGAAGTCCACAGAAAAATTACGATTGATGAGCTGAAGCGGGAGCTGAACGTCTCTATTGAGACGATACGCCGCGATCTCAAAGCGCTTGAGGAACAGAATCTTTTAAAGCGGGTATACGGCGGTGCAGTGCTGAACTCTATGACATCGGCCGAACCCATGTACACAACGCGTGAAGCACTCAATATGGAAGAAAAACGGCGCATTGCCAAAAAAACGGCTGAACTCATCAACGACGGCGACACGATCGCCATCGACATCGGCACCACGGTGCTCGAGGCAACGCGCCATCTCACCGGCAAAAACAACCTGACGGTGCTGACAAACAGCATCAATGCCGCCCAGCAGCTCGCTTCAAACCCAACCAACAAAGTTTATGTCCTCGGCGGCATGCTGCGTTGGGGGGAAAACGCCACTTCCGGGTATATCGGTGAACAGGCGCTCGATCATTTCCGCGTGGACAAAACGCTTCTTGGCGTAGGCGGCTTCACCATTGAGGACGGTGTGACGGATTACATGGAATCCGAAGCCCAGGTGCGCAAAAAAATGATCTCCATCGCCAAACAGACCATCGCGGTCGCGGATTATTCGAAATTTGGCGTCACGGCATTCTGCAAGATCTGCGACATTACACAGATCCACACCCTTGTCACAGACGCGCGCGCGCCCAAGACCACGCTCGCGCAGCTGAAAGGCATGTCGCTGGATGTCATCGTCGCAGAGTAACCGGGCTTACCGCGCGGGTAATCTTTTTGCCTATTCAGCAGCTGATGGCGCGGCCCGGCTATCGTTTATGCAAGCATCCATATTATAGTATCATCACTGATTAAAAATGAAATCTCCTATGCGTAATATCTGTGTAAAACTTTGCACATGTGTCCGTTCTGAAAAAAAGTGCTTTCTGTTTTTGTAAGCATGCCGGCCGGAAGCTGCATTTACATGTGCGTATCTCCTGATGGAATACAGGCTTTTGCGAGTATCGCAATAAATGATGCATTTTATGCAGGCACGAAAGGTCCTGAAAAGCCTGTAGTTCATCTTCTTCCATGCTGCTTTTGTTTCTATGAAAAAGATTTCCGTATGAATGCGGAAATCTTTTTTCTTTTTTGAGGAATGTTTGTAATTTTTTGAAAACATATTGACATGCTTATTGGGATTTATTATACTCTTGGGTAGCAGAAACCCCTAAAAAAGAAAAACTCGGTCAACATCCCATCGGGAGGTATGAAAATGGCAAAATTCAATGTCATCGTCATCGGCGCAGGCGCCGTGGGCTCGGCGGTGGCGCGCGAGCTGTCAAAGTACGAGCTCAGCGTGGCTGTGGTTGAGAAAAGTCTGGACATCGGCGGCGATGCCTCGCGTTCCAACAGCGCGATCATCCACACCGGATATGACGCATCTCCGGGTTCACTCGAATCGCAGTTGGTCGTAGCGGCAAATCCCATGTATCCCGTTCTTACCCAGGAGCTCGACATTCCGTTCCGCCGCGTCGGCGCGATCCTGCCTGCTGTCACGGAAGAACAGGCGGCATCGCTCCCGGCAATCAAGCACAAGGCCTTTATGAACCATGTGTATGATGTCGAGTACGTCTCGCGCGAGCGCCTTCTGGAGCTTGAGCCGGAAGTGAACCCCGCGGCGTTTGGCGGATTGTACATACCGCGTGAGAGTATCATCGATCCGTTTCTGCTCGTCGTTGCGCTTGCGGAAAACGCATATGACAACGGCGTGCAGTTCTTTACCAACACCAAGGCCACCGGCATCAAGGTCGAAGACGGCTGCGTGCGCGGCGTGATGACCGACCGCGGCTTCATGGAAGCGGATTTTGTGGTCAACGCCGCCGGCCTTTACTGCGACGAGGTCGCGCGCATGGTCGGCGTGGACGACTTCACCGTCAACCCGCGCAAGGGCCAGTTCTATATTATGGATAAAAACGCAGCCTGCAATGTTTCGCGCATCGTCCTGCCGGTGCCGACCAAACTTACCAAAGGCAAGCTCGCCGCTCCCACGATCCATGGAAACATGCTCATCGGGCCGACCGCCGAGGATCTGACCGACAAGACGGACAAGGCGACGACAAGAGCCGGTCTTGACGAAGTGATCGAAGGCGTTAAAAAGCTCATTCCCAACGTCAACGCCGCGGACACCATCACACAGTATGCGGGCCTGCGTCCGAACCGCAATCCCGAGGGCCTGCGGCTTGAATTCTACGACCACGCGAAGGGCTTTGTCGGTCTCTCGGGCGTGCGTTCCACAGGCGTCACTGCGTCGGTTTCGCTGGGCAAATATCTCGCCGAGGCGATGTTCGAGCGCGGCCTGCCGTCGAAGCTCAAAGAGAACTTCAACCCCCGCAGAGTCGGCATCAAAAAATTCGCAAGCCTTTCGGAAGCCGAGCAGCGCGAGCTCATTCAGGAAAATCCGCGCTACGGCCATGTCATCTGCCGCTGTGAGACCGTGACGGAAGCAGAGATTGTCGAAGCGATCCGCCGTCCGCTTGGCGCAAAGACGCTTGACGGCGTCAAGCGCCGCGTGTGGGCCGGCGCCGGCCGCTGCCAGGGCGGCTTCTGCGGACCGCGTGTCATAGAAATCCTCGCAAGAGAGCTTGGCATCAGCGTGGATCAAGTTTGCAAAGATTCTTCGGGCTCGGCGCTTACCGCCGGGAAAGCCCGCTAAAAAGGGGGGCATACAAATGGAAACCATTTGGGATGTAGCCATCATCGGCGCAGGCCCGGCAGGGCTTGCGGCCGCAGTCGCGGCCAAAGAAGCCGGGGCTGAAAAAGTGGTGGTCATCGAGAGAGATTCGGCTCCGGGCGGCATTCTGCAGCAGTGCATCCATCCCGGGTTCGGCCTGACCAAATTCAACGAAGAGCTGACCGGCCCTGAATACGCGGGCATTTATATCGACCGGGCGAAGGAGCTCGGCGTGGAGTTCCTGCTCGATACGATGGTCCTCTCCATCGCGGAGAATGAGATCTACTGCGTTGGCAAGAGCATCGGCTGCGCGAACATCCGTGCCAAAAGCGTCATCCTCGCTATGGGCTGCCGTGAAAGAACGCGCGGAAGCCTCGTCATTCCCGGCACGCGCCCAGCAGGCATTTACACCGCGGGCGCAGCGCAGCGCCTGCTCAACCGCCAGGGCATCATGCCCGGCAAGCGCTTCGTCATTATCGGCTCCGGCGATATCGGCATGATCATGGCGCGCCGACTGACCCTTGAGGGCGGAAAAGTGGAAGCCGTCGTCGAACTCATGAGCTACACGGCCGGCCTTACAAGGAACCTTGTCCAGTGCCTGAACGACTTTGGCATTCCGCTGCTCACATCTCACACTGTGACGAACATTATCGGCCGCGAGCGCGTCGAGGCCGTCGAGATCGCCGAGGTGGACGGCTCCATGAAGCCCATTCCCGGCACTGAGCGGCGCATTGACTGCGATACGGTGCTCCTCTCCGTCGGACTCATCCCGGAGAACGAGCTGAGCCGTGCGCTGGGCATCGAGCTCTCGCCTGTTACAAGAGGGCCCAAGGTCAATCAGTTCCGGCAGACGAACCTGCCGTGGGTCTTTGCCTGCGGTAACGTCACGCACGTAAACGACCTCGCCGACAACGTCTCCATGGAAAGTGAGACGGCCGGACGCAGCGCGGCGCTGTACGCAAAGAGCGGTACGCTCGGCGCTGAGCGCGCGGTCGCTACCATTCCCGGAAAGAATGTGCGCTACATCTGCCCGCAGACCGTCTGCGCCGGGAAGGGGCTTGAAGAAGCCTCCCTTTACTTCCGTGTGACAAAGCCGCTTCGCCGCGGCTGCATCACGGTGCGTTCCGGCGGAGAGGTTCTGCTGACGAAAAAATCGCCGAAGCTCAACCCGGGCGAAATGGCGCATGTCACCCTTGACAGCGCTATGCTCGAGCGTCTTTCCGACGATATCATGATTGAAGCGGAAGGAGAATAAACGAATATGGAAAAGGACATCATCTGTATCATCTGCCCCGTGGGGTGCACGGTCAAGGTAAGCGACGAGGGTGGCACGATCACCTCCTCGGGCTACACCTGCCCGCGCGGCAAGAAATATGCCGAGCAGGAGTTTGCAAAACCCATGCGCATTCTGACGTCTGCTGTGCGTACATCGGTTGCCGGCTCGCCGGTACTGCCTGTGCGTACCGACAGGCCCATCCCGCGTGAACTTCAGATGCAGTGCATGGAAGAGATCAAAAAATGCACGGTCTGCGGTGGGATCCACCGCCACGACGTCGTGATCGCGGATATTCTCGGCACCGGTGCAAATGTCGTTGCGACAGCCGACTTGGATTAAATACCACTGCGTATGATGCGCCTTTGCGGTCGGATATCATCTGCAAAAAAGGAGGATTTTCGTGTATTGATACGGAAATCCTCCTTTCTCTTTTCAAGTGAAAGGGGTATCTTTTACCATATGGATCAGCCAAAACTGCCTGTCATCGAACCGATCCTGAAAGGATTTCATCCCGACCCAAGCATCTGCCGCGTGGGAGACGATTTTTATCTTGTCACATCGACATTCGAATTTTACCCCGGCGTTCCTGTTTTCCACAGCCGTGATCTGATCCGCTGGGAACTGATCAACTACTGTCTTACGCGTCCCGACCAGGTTGATCTGACCGGGGTCAGCGCCTCCGGCGGAATCTGGGCGCCCACGATCCGCTGCCACAACGGCCGCTTTTATATGACGACAACATGCGTCCACGGCAAGCAGGATAATTTCATCGTCTGGACCGACGACATCCGCGGCGAGTGGTCCTGCGCGCACCATGTGGCGCAGGACGGCATCGACCCGTCGCTGTTTTTCGACGACGACGGAAAAGTATATTTCTGTTCGGCGCGGTCCGTCAACGGAAAAAACCAAATCGATGCCTGCGAGATCAATCCCGATACCGGTGAAATGCTGACCGAACCGGTCTGCATCAGCTACGGAAGCGGCGGCATCTACCCGGAAGGCCCGCACATCTATAAAAAAGACGGCATATACTACCTTCTGCTTGCAGAGGGCGGCACGGGGTACCGCCATATGGTAACGGTCCTGCGCGCGCCCTCGCCGTACGGCCCTTACGAAAGCTGTCCGCACAACCCCGTCCTCACCCACCTCAATCTGCAGGAGGACCCAATACAGGCCACAGGACATGCCGATATCATCGAGGATCAAAACGGCAGATGGTGGCTCGTATGCCTCGGCTTTCGCCCTCTGGATTCAAGGGAGCTGCATGTTCTGGGCCGCGAGAGTTTCCTCTCGCCAATGCACTGGGAGGACGGATGGCCAGTCATCGGCAACCACGGCAGGCTCGCGCCGCTTTCCGATTTTGCACACCTTCTTCCGGCACGCCCGGAAAAGCGGCCAATCGGAGCGGATGATTTTTTCGATGATTTCACCGCTGCGCGCCTTGCGCCGCAGTATGCCTTTATCCGTTCCTGCGACGCAAGGCGCTATTCCCTTGAGCCCGGAAAAGGACGCCTTACGCTTTCCGGTGCCGGCGTGCATCTGTGCGACGCGGAAGCCACTCCGGTGTTTCTCGGCGTGCGGCAGCGTGAATTCTGCGGCATCTGTCAAGCCAACCTGACTGTCGAAGCAGGTACGCTGGCAGGTATCACCGCCTTTTATAACGACAGCTATCACTACGCCGCGTTTGTCGAAAACCGGGGCGGTAAAATCCATGCGGGCATCAAAAAAGCAATCCACGATATCCGCATACATACACGCACAGCGGAACTGACTTCGGCAAATGTGACGCTCACCCTGCGTTTTAACCGCGAATGGTACGAATTCTCCGTCACCTCGGGCTACGACACGTTTATTCTTGGACGCGGCGCAGTCGCCGGACTTTGCTCCGAATGTGTGGCGGCGCACTCGTTTACCGGCGTATTTCTGGGAATGTACTGTGAAAGCGGACATGTACAGTTCCGGTCATTCCGCATTTCATATTCAGAGGATAGGTAAAGAAAATGGAACTTTTATACAAACCCGATTTTGACCGTGCCGCCCGTTACTGGGATGCGTACTGGCAGAAAACGATCATTGACCGCCCGATTGTGTGCGTACGCGCGCCCAAAAAAGGCGGCGAACCTGCTCCCGCTCCGATCTATATGGACGGCATTTTGGGGAACTGGGACGAGGCGATCGCTCGCTTTGAGCATTACGCCAGGAACACCTATTGGGGCGGAGATATCATCCCCTTTGTAGACCCCAGCTGGGGGCCGGATCAGTTTGCTCTCTTTTTTGGGGGCGACTTTACGGTAGGCGACGGAACGAAAACAAGCTGGATCCATCCGTATGTTGAAAACTGGGATGACGTCAGCTTTGATCTGCTGGAAGGACCGGACAGCTTCTTCACCAAGACCATCCAGTTCTATGAGCGTTTTCAGAAGCATGCGGACGGCAAGTATCTGCTCGGTATGCTTGATCTGCATTCCAACCTGGGCTGCCTGAGCGCAATGCGCGGTCCCCAGCCGCTCTGCTTTGACCTCTACGATTATCCCGATGAGGTGGAAGCCGCGCTTAAGCGTGTCCGCTCCAAATATGCGCCGATCTATGAACGCGTCTTTAAGGCCGGAAAGATGGACAAATACGGCTCGGTCGGCTGGATCCCCTTCTACGCCCGCGACCGATACGCCGCCATCCAGTGTGACTTCATCGCGCTGATCAGCAACGATGTTTTCCGCAAGCTGGCACTTCCCAGCATTCGTGAAGAGGCGGAATACCTTGATCACTGTATCTTCCATCTCGATGGCCCGGATGCGCTGCGCCATGTTGACGATATTCTGGATATTGACGCGATCGACGCCATCCAGTGGGTACCGGGCGACGGACGTCCGAAGAGCTATAAGTGGATGGAACTCCTCCAGAAAATGCAGAAGGCCGGCAAGGGTCTGCATATTCAGGACTGGACGGTCGACGATATCAAGCAGTACTACAAAGAACTCCGTCCG
>CAKTWY010000101.1 GCA_934630445.1 uncultured Eubacteriales bacterium | reverse complement strand
CTGTCAGGCCGCGCAGCAGGCTCTCCCCGCCCGCGGCGAAGCGGTCGTCCAGCACGTCGCACACAAAGCCCACGCACTGCGCGCCGCCCCGGCGGCGCACATACGGCTCGATGCGCGCGCCGTACAGCTCGTCGAGCGCGGCGGCCAGGCGCTTCATATCCGGATAGGATTCGCATCCGCGCCGCAGCAGATGCACAAGCATCGCGTAGCCGGGCGCGTTCGCCGCGTCGAGCGGCAGGATGAAATTCACGCTCACGCAGGAGGCGTTGAACTTCGGCGTCGTCACCGCGGTCAGATGCACACCGCGCCCAAGGCTGCGGCGGACAGGTTCAGACATATAGCTACCCCCATTTTATGGTTGATTTCAGACAAAGTCAGTATACCACATCCGATATTATATCACCACAAATAAATTGTAAACTTCCCCAGCGCAGGAAAGTTTCGCATCAAAGGGGTCCGCGGCCCGCGGCCAGCCTGTGCACAGCGGCAAAAAAAGCGCCGCGGCTGTCCGCGGCGCCTCTTTTTTGTTATAGCCCCGATCGGCGCGCGGCCCGTTCACCAGGCCCACTCGACCGCGGCGAGCAGCGCGCGCGTCTTTTCCATGGACGCGCCGCGGCCCGTCTCGGTGGAAAGATTCAGGTCGCGCGGATTGACGCTGACCTCGGCATAGATCTGGTTGGCGCCTGCCATCAGGCACAGCTCGTCGGGCTCGTGCACGCCCATGGCGCGCCTGGGTTTTACGCACAGCTCGGTCACCGCGCATATCTTCGCCAGCTCCGCGGCAGAAATTTCGCCCCGGTCATACAGCCGCGTTCCCGGCACACAGACGCGTTTCATGACCGCCATGACCTCGACCGGATACTCCTTCGCGCGGAAGATCTCATCTGCGATCTCTTCGTAAGAATGCTCCGGGCCGATCGGCTCCACGCAGTAATAAAGCTCCAGCCCCGCGCTGCGCACGGCGTCGAGCGTGCGGATGCGCTGCGCCGGGTCGAGCTGCGTATCGCGCCCCTCCCCCAGCCGGCGGATGTGATAGACGCCGGTAAAGCCCGCTTCGCGCAGCTGTTGGGCATAGGCGGAATCAAAATCTCCCACGTTGGCTACAAAGCGCATGCCTTCGGGCAGGTGCGTGTGGATCCTGGCCGCGTAGGAGAGAAAGTCTGCCTGCGGATAGTTCACCGTCGTCATCAGGAACAGCTCGTCCACGCGCTGCCCCACCAGCGCGTCGGCCATCCGCTCGGCCGCTTCCACCGGCATGAGGAAGCGGTTTTTTTCGTCAAATACGTCCTTTGCCAGGGAACAGAAGGCGCAGTTTGCCGGGCAGGGGGAGGCTTCGATGCCGATCTGTGCAAAAATCGTGCCGCGTCCGTGAAAACGCGCGCGCGCCTCGGCGTCGGCAATGCCGAGCAGGGTGTAATAATCCGCGCTGCCGGTTTTGATCGCGAGCAGCGCCAGCGCGTCTGCGCGGGTGAGTTCGACGCCGGTGCGCGCTTTTTCCAATATCTGGTTCATTCCGGATTCTCCTTTTGATTTTGATAAGACGTTATCATATATTTGACAAGGTCTGCGCGTTGCCCGGGAAAAGGCAGCGGAGCGCTCCCCGCTGCCCTGAAAACGTCAATCGACGGAAAGGATCTCGCCCGGGTACCATTTGACGGCTTCGCCGACGCGCTTTCGCACCGGCATGCCCGCGCCGGAGAGCACGACAAGGCGGCCGCGCTTTTCCGCGGGCACTTCGCCTGCATACGGCGCGAGAGAAACCACATTGCCCGCGCAGTCGGCCAGATACATCCCCTCGCTTGTCTGCACAAAGCCCTTGACGCGGAACGTCACCTCAAGGAACATCTCGATAAACTTGCGCAGCGCATAGGGCGTGATCGTCGGCGCGACGGTGATGAGCAGCCTGCGCAGCGTAAGGTCCGCCGTCAGCGGCATGCCGTCCTGTGCGCGCCCCTGCGTCCGGGAAAGCATATCCAGAATGGCTGCATCCACCGCGCCGAAGCTGGTTTCGATCACCGGCATATCCGGCCTCTGTCCGCGAAGAAGAGCCAGCGTCTGCGCCAGCTGTTCGCCGCTGGCGCGGTCGGTTTTATTCACCACAGCCACATCGCTCGCCGCAAGCTGCTTGACGCAGGTGCGCGCCGTCGCATACAGTTTCGGGAAGCGCACCGCGTCGATCAGACATACGGCGCCCTGATAGTCAATGTGCGGGAACCGCTCCGTCTGAGAGAACAGCCTTCGCACGCCGGTCGGGTCGGACAGCCCCGACGCCTCGACCAGAATCACGTCCGCGTTCACGTCCGCCGACTGGCGCAGCACCTTTTCAAACTGGTCCAGGCGGCAGGAGCAGAACACCGACCCGCCCGAGATCTCGCTGAGGTAAGCGCCCAGATCGGACAGGAGCACGCCGTCGACGCCTGCCTCGCCGAATTCGTTGACGATGAGCTGGATCTTCTGCCCGGCGAACAGGCGGATGAAGTTTTTCAGAAACGTGGTCTTTCCCGCGCCGAGAAAGCCGGTGATCAGATACAGCCTGCTCATGTCTGCGTTCCTCTTACGCCTTTTTTGCGCAGGCTTCGATCGCCTCTCGGATCGCCTGCTCCAGCTCGGCCCTGGCCGGGATGATCGAGCGGTATTTCAGCTCGCCGTTGATGTACATCGACGGCAGGTTCGGCACGCCCATCTTGACGCAGCGCGCGACGTTTTCCTTATAGATGAACTTGTATTCGACCATGTCGATCGCATCGCCGAAGGTCTCCTTGGCGGCGCAGGCGGCGCCCATCATATAGCCGCAGGCGGCGCACTGCGCGGAGTCGAGGGTGAATATCTCGACCAGCGGCTTCGTGAGGTTCGCGTAATCCGGGAGAACGACGCCGGACGTATCCACCTCCGCCGCCTGATAGTTCTTGACCATTTCACGTACCGCGTCGGTCTCAATGGCGGCCTGCGCCACGCCGATGCCGTTCTCGACCGGCACGTCATACGGCATGTCGCAGCCCGGTGCGAGAATAAAATTCTTCTTGACCTTGACCGAGTCGAGCAGATCGACTGCGAATTTCATGTTGTCCTGCTGATTGCCCAGCAGCATGACGGAGGTCAGCGGGATGTTGCCGCCGATGACGACGTTGTATTTGTCGGTGATCTGTTTGGCGGCGAGCAGATTCACGTTCTCGTCCACCGAGATGGAGTCCGGGCCTGTCTGGCACATCACCTCGACGTTGCGCGTCGCGTCTCCGCAGACAAAGAAGGAGGAGAACGCGCCCTTTTCGCGGATGTGAGCGAAAAGCTCGGTATACGGCTCGGTCATAAACTGCTCGAAGTGCGCGGTGGAGATCTGCGAGATCAGCGGGTCGACGATGGCGATGACGTCCATGCCCGCCTCGATGTAGTAGTCTGCCATACGCATGCACACACGGTTGCAGTACGCAAACAGGCTTCCGACCTCTTCCTCAAAGTCGAACATATCGGTGAACAGGTTGTTGCCCCGCAGGTGAGAGGCGAGCGTGAACGGGCCGCAGATCAGCCCGTACAGCGCGGTCGTCTCGCCGACGGCGTCTTTCATGCGGCGCATGACGTCGAGCACATAGGGGATGCGCCCGGACTCCTTCGTCGGGATGGTGCAGTCGCAGGGCGTTGCGGGGGGCTCTTCGTCGCTGCCGTCCAGCGGATGGCCGGATACGGACGGCGGGCAGTCCTTCGCCCAGGTCAGCTCGCATCCCAGGCACTCCGCCTCGATCTGCAGGTCGAAGATCACCGGCTGGCCGTCGGGCTTGTACAGGCGGTTGACTTCCAGCAGGGATTCGAACGCCTTGTCGGCGTCCGTCAGCATCTCAGTCGCGTCATAGCCCTTGAGTTTGCCGGCGTGTACCCCGGCAAAGGGCACCCAGGGGGCGCGCTCCGTCTCCTCGTGGCGCAGTGTGCGGAATAATAAGTCTTTCATGCTTGGTTCCTCCTGATCGGATTTCAAAAATAAAATGGTTTTATCCTTCTTTTGCCGGCGCAGTTTTTCTGCAGCAGCAGGAAGATGGCTCTCTCACTGCTCCGCCGGCGGTAGCCGGCTGATCGTCTATGGCCTCCTGCAGATGGACGATCACCTGGTCAATGCCGCGGCGGTACCGCTCGAGCGTCTGCACCCAGTTGCCCATGCAGACGCGCCCCTCGCCGGTGATTTCGAATACGCGCTTGCCCATTCCCGCTTTGGAATCCGGGTCGAGGCGCGAGCGGATCAGCCCGCGCTTTTCCATATCCCGCAGCACACGGTACACCCCGGCGGCGTCGGGCGGAGAATCGTTCCAAAGCATGGTCCGCGTGATCTTCTGCAGCAGGTCGTATCCGTGGTCGGGGGCTTCAGCCAGCGAAAACAGGATGATCGGCTGAACGAAACGCGTCAGCGTGCCGCCCTGACAGGCGCATTTTGCGTTTTCATCTTTCATACCGTTCCTCCTTGCGGTTTACTGCCAGCAGTATACCACATTGCGTGTTTCCGCTCTAACAATATGTTTGGATTTTTTGTAACATTGTCACCACTCTGCCTTTTGTTCAGCGCCGGGTGCCGCGGCCGGCTGCGCTTGCGGAGCAAGCAAAAAGCCCGGACGCATGTGCGTCCGGGCCGGCTGGATTGCCGCGGTCAAAAGGCGGCGCGCTGGCGCGCGCGGCTCGATTCGTATGCCTTTTCCATCAGGCGGGTCAGTTCGACGGCGTCGTCGATGCCGAAGCGGATCTCACCGCCGTAAAGGATGGCGTCCACCCACTGGTCGACGGGCTCCTTCAGCGGCGCGCCGAGCGCGGGCTGCGTCATGCCCTCGCCGGTGTCCAGCATGAGCTTCCCGGCGGCGCCGCCCCAGATAAGGCAGCCCTTCGTTCCGGAGATCTCCAGCGTGAACGGGCAGTTGGCGGAAACAAAGCCGGTCTCGGAGCTGGCAATCATGCCGCCGTACTCCAGAATGGAAACGGCATTGTCCTCAACGCGCTTCCCGCAGACGCTGGTGAAGAAGGAGGTCACCGCCTCCGGCGTGCCGAACAGATCCAGCAGCAGGTACATCGGGTGCGCGCCCAGGTCCATCATGGCTCCGCCGCCGCAGGAGACCGGGTCATAAAAGGTGTCCGGCAGCCATCCGGCGGATGCGCCGTCGTGCGCATTGCGCACCCTGGCGTAGGTGATCTGCCCGAGCAGGCCGCTGTCCACGACCTGTTTCGTATAGAGGTATTCCGCCTTGCAGCGCCAGGGGAAGGAGATGCAGAAGCGCACGCCGCTCTCCGCCACCGCGCGGCGGATGCGCTGCGCGTCCGCGCTGGTGAAGCAGAGCACCTTTTCCGTGAAAATATGCTTTCCGGCCTCGGCTGCTTTGATCAGCAGGTCCGGATGCAGGCTGGTCTCGCTGGTCACCGCGACGGCCTGTACGTCCTCCCGCGCCAGGACCTTGCCGTAATCCGTTTCATAATCGCAGCCGAACGTGCGCGCAGCTTCTTTCGCGCGCGCCTCATCGTGATCCCAGATCACCGTGATCCGGCAGTCTTTCCGTTTGGAGATGTCCTCCGCATACCCTTTAAAATGCACATGCCAGGTTCCGATCATCGCAATTTGCAGCATCATTTCCTCTTCTCCTTATCCTGTTTTTTCAAAAACCGCCGCAGGCGGCTATTTGCAGTAATGCTCCTTGAGAAAGGCCATCAGCCCTGCCACCGTCTCGTCCGCCAGGCGGTAGATCACGTTCATGCCCTGCTTTTCGCAGTCCAGGATCCCCGCCGTTTTCAGCCGCGCCAGATGCTGCGAAAGCGCCGGGGCCGTGATGTTGGGGGTGAACGCGTGGATATCCCCCACGTTCATCGGCCCCTGTACAAGCGCGCACAGGATCAGCAGGCGCTGCTCATTTGCCAGCAGCTTCAGCAGCTGCGCGATCTGTTTCGCCTTTTCCTCCAAGGCGCGCCGCCTCCTTTCCGTTCCTCAGCCGGCAGATGCCCTGCGTCATCGTTCCCATCGGGCAGTAGACGCACCATGAGCGCGGGCGGAAGAAGACCATCGTGAGCAGCCCGAGCACGGTCGAGGTCATCATCACGCCGAAAAACCCGAAGGCGAACTGCGCTATCCACGGCGAGACCATGTCCACGCTCGCCCACTGCCACGGCAGCTTAAAGGTCCACAGCAGCGTCACCGTCTGCCGCAGCGGCGCGCCGGCAAATACCTGGTACGTTCCCCACAGCATCAGCCCGAACATCGTCATGAAAAACGCCAGAAAGCCGTATCGGAACCAGCGGCTGCGCAGGAACTTCGGCGGCTTGCGGTTGGCGGACAGCCTGCATTTTGTACCCAGCACCTCGAACAGCTGCCCGCGCCCGCAGTAGCGGTTGCAGTAGACCTTGCTGCCGCCGAAGACGGCCACCAGCAGCGGGATTGCAAAAAACAGCAGCCCCAGCCAGGCAAACAGGATGTTGCACAGCCCCAGCACCCAGTACAGCAGTTCCGCCAGCCAGAGGTAGTCAGACCATTTCTTTTTCATACCCGCACCTCCCGCTGTACGATCGTGATCACCGCGGCCGGGCACACGGCTGCGCATTTGCCGCAGCCCACGCATTTTTCACCATCCACGCGCGCGATGATGCCGGCATGCACATGCAGCGCGTTTTTCGGGCAGACCTTTACGCAGCATCCGCAGGCGACGCACTCCGCGCCGACGCAGGCGACTCTTGGTGTTTTTCCCATAGGGACCTCCAATAAAATAAGTAATTAAGATAATGCTAATATACTTAATTCTTATGCGTCTGTCAACCCGAAAATACGTGATCTTTGCGCGGCGGCTGATAAAAAAGTCGGAACAAGCGTCCGATCGCTTGCCCCCGCGTGGAAGAGGCGGTCAAAACCGATCTTTCCCGATACACAAAAACAGCCGCCCACAGGGAGCGTTTCATAAAATCCGTATCAAACTGTAAGGGAAAAATATAAGGGAAAACGTTTGAAAGCAGACATGAAAAAAACCCGCCGGCCCCAAGGCCAACGGGGGTTCGCTTTGTAATAGCAAAACACTATGGATGCCGCCTTCCGGCGGCCGCGCGTCAATGCGGAGCGCAGCGAAGAATTGTCATAGGGGGAATTCACTTCCGCCGTTAAATGATGAAAGGATGCAAAGCCCGCTCCGCCGGGCCGAAGAGCAAAAGAGGGTCAAAATCGATCTTTCTGTAAAATCAAAAAAACGCCGCGAAGCGGCGGAACCAAATCGCAACCCAGCGCAGCGGTTGTGATTTGGAAAGGAGGAGCAGCGGCGTGAGCGCGCTCTGACTTATAAAATAAGTCGGAGCAAGCGATACAAAGCTTGCTCCGACGTGGCGGAGAAGGAGGGATTTGAACCCTCGCGCCGCTTTCACGGCCTACTCCCTTAGCAGGGGAGCCCCTTCACCACTTGGGTACTTCTCCATGGTGAACGATCGTTTGTAAATAAGCCGCCCGGAGGATCGGGGCAACCCCGCTCCGTCCGGCAGCTTACGCTCTGGCGGAGAGAGGGAGATTCGAACTCCCGGCCCTTTCGGGTCACTGGTTTTCAAGACCAGCTCCATAAACCGCTCGGACATCTCTCCGTGCAATTTTGCGTAGTTAATCATACCATGTATCCCGCGCCTTGTCAAGACGAAAAAGGCGCGCCCGCGGCACAGGCGGCGGGCGCGCCTCAGCTTGTCAAAAAGGGCCTTGCGCCGCGGCGCATTTTTGCGCTGCAGCGCAGCTGGCGTTTTAAACGCGGGCATGGCCGCGTTTTGCTATATGCCGGCCTCGCCGCGCAGGGGCACAAGCGTTTTGATGTGCTCGCGGTAGATGCGCCGCATCATGATCAGGCTCGTCAGCAGGCTCACCACTTCCGCCGCGGGAAAGGCGTACCATACATACGCCAGACCGAATTTTGAAAAGATAAACGCGCACGGCAGCAGCACCACCAGCTGCCGGAGCAGGGAGATATACAGGCTGTTCTTGCCCATGCCGACCGCCTGGAAAAGCGTCGAAAACAGGATGCCCAGCGCCGCCGGGATAAAGCAGAGCGAGATGATGCGAAGGGCCGGAACGCCGATGGACATCATTTCGTCCGACGCCTCGAACACGCGCAGCAGCGCCCCCGGCGCCGCCCAGAAGAGAACCGTGCCCGCCGCCATGATGATCAGCGCGATCAGGCAGCCGATCTTCAGCCCGGAGAGCAGGCGGCGGCGGTTGCCCGCGCCGTAGTTGTACCCGAGGATGGGCATCACGCCGTGCGTCAGTCCGAACACCGGCATGAAGACGAACGACTGCAGCTTGAAATACGCCCCGAAGACGGACACCGCCGCCTTGGAGAATGAGATCAGGATGGCGTTGAGCCCCGCGACCATGAACGAACCGATCGACTGCATGATGATCGACGGCACGCCCACCGCGTAGATATCGCGCACGATGCGCCCGTTCATGCGGAAGCCCTTGAGCGTGATGTGCACCTCGTGCTTTTTGCACAGGCCGATGTACAGGCTCAGCGCGCATGCGAGGATCTGCCCGATCACCGTCGCGACGGCCGCGCCCGCCACGCCCATCGCCGGCACGCCGAGCAGACCGAAGATGAAGAGCGGGTCCAGTATGATGTTGATGATGCAGCCCGTCAGCTGGAAGATCATCGGGTAGACCATGTTGCCCGTCGCCTGCAGGATGCGCTCCATGTTGATCTCCACAAACACGCCGCCCGATACGATCGTGATGATATATGTGTAGTCGCACCCCATGCCGATGACCTCGGCGCTGTCGGTGAACGCCTCAAAAAACATGCGCGTGAACAGCACGCCCAGCACCGCGAAGGCCAGCCAGCTCAAAAGCCCGAGCACGATGCCGTGCGCGGCGGCGGCGTTCGCCTCCTCGCGCCTGCCCTCGCCCAGACGGCGCGAGATGAGCGAGTTGAGGCCCACCGCCGTGCCGACCGCGACCGCGATCAACAGGTTCTGCACCGGAAAAGCGAGCGATACGGCCGTGAACGCGTCCTCGCTCACCTTGGCGACGAAGTAACTGTCGACAATGTTGTAAAACGACTGCATCAGCATGGAAAACATCGCCGGCAGCGACATTGTCAAAATGAGCGGAAGCATGCGCGCCGTTCCCATCTTATTCTCTCTGATTTGCTCCATTTGCCTTTTTCCTCCATGATTTTCCCAAACAACCGCGTGCCGGCAAGTGTTCAAAAACTATTCAGGCTCTGTTCAAATTCATGTCACAAATAGCGCTTATACTAAAGACACAGCAAACGAAAGGGGCGATGCCGATCACAAACGCCGCGTAAGCACATAATGGCCGCAATGGTTAACAGGCTTATAATTTGAACATTTGATAAACACGCATTTCCATAC
>CAKTWY010000100.1 GCA_934630445.1 uncultured Eubacteriales bacterium | reverse complement strand
CGTCCTTCTCCGTACGCGTCGTAGTCGTACCGACGCTGTTCGTCGCCGTTCGCGTCGGTGATCAGCGTCACGTCTCCGTGCGCGTTGAAGTAGAAGTACCGGCGCGTGTTGCTCCGGTCGAACGCCGCAAGTCCATTGCCCCACAGGTAGCGCGAACGGTACGTTGTGTCATTCGTGATCTCGCCGCACACCTTGTCTCCATCCCAGATGTGCGCCGTCTTCTCCGTACCCACCGTTTTTGACCGGCGCAGGCCGTCCGGCTGATAGGTATAAGACGCGCTGACCCCCGGACCCGTCACGCCCGTCATGCGGCCGAAGCCGTCGTAGGTATAGCTCGTCATCTGGCCGGAAACGGTCTTCGAGGTCATCCGCCCGTTCAGATCATACGCGTACTGTGTGACGGTACTTGCGCCGCCCTCCGTGCGCGTCTCGCTCTGAAGGCGGTTGGCCAGGTCGTACGTGCATGTCTGCGTGTATGCCTTCGTTCCCGTCGAAGTTGCCGACGTTCGGTTCCCGCGCGCATCGTAGGCAAACGATATCTGCCGCGTACTGACGGTTCCACTGGCAGCCTCACTCTCTAACACCAATCGACCCATTTTATCATAGCCGTAATACATACGCTTTCCTGTGCTATCCGCCCTAACCCGTATAGAACCATCCACATAATAATAATGCAGGTAGCTTTGCAGTGTTGTAACGCCGTCTTTGCTGCGATTGTTTATAATGATAGTCAGATTCGCTTTGTTGTATGTGCGCACCGTACGATTTCCGGTTGGGTAGGACGTTTGCGTGCGGTTCCCATTGTCGTCATACGAGTAAGTCGCGACAGTCGCGCCGGATTCTTTTAATACAGTGAGACGCCCCAGCGCGTCATACGTATACGACGCATTATTGCACGTGCCTGCGTTGCGCTTCATCACAAAGCCGGAGCGCAGGCCAGCGATATTATAGGTATAGGTCTTCGCGATACCGCCGGTCTCGTCCTCCCCCGTCAGCCGCCCGAGCGCGTCGTAGGCACGCGTGCGGGTAAACGTGCCGTCCGTTTCTGTCAGGCGCGCGCCGGTTTTGGCATAGGTATAGGCGGCATAGCCCGTCTGCACGCCGCTCTGCGTGGCGGTAACGGATAAAAGCTGGCCGCGCTCATCGTACACGTTCGTTGTGACCGTGCCCGTGCGATCTGTTTTTGTGACAGGCATGCCGAACAGGTCATAGGTATACGTCTCGCTGCGGCCCAGCGCGTCCGTCTGCGTGACAAGGTTTCCGTAGCGGTCGTATGTATACTTCTGCACCGCATAGCCCGCGCTGCCGCCCGAGACAGTGTCGAGCCCTGCAATGGTGAGCGGCGACGTCAGACCTGTATAGAGGCGCAGGAGATTGCCCGCGGCGTCATAATAATACTGCGTATGGTTCTGCACGCCGGAAGCCGGATATGCCGTAACGCGCACAAGTCGGCTGCGGCTGTCGTAATACCGATCCGTCACGCGCCATTCTGCCGCGGCACCAGCCGCGTTGCTCTGCACGCGCTCAGAGGTGACGTTCCCATTCGGGTCATATGTCCATTCTGTAACGGCGTTGTTGGTGTCATCAAACGGCGCCGTCACGCGCACCTGCCTGGAAAGCGCGTCGTAGTCATACGAGGTCGTGTTCCCGCGGTAATCGGTATCGGTCAGCTTTCTTCCTGCCCAGTCATAGGTAGAGGAAGCGGTCTTGCCCAGCGCGTTCTGCGTGGTGAGCACGCGCCCCGCGTGATCGTAGGTATAACGCCAGGTGTAGCTGCCGCCGAGCGACGTTGTGTAGGCCGTCTTTTCCAGCGTGAGGTTGCCGGCCTTGTCATAGGTATAAAGATCAAAATGCTCCGTTCCATTCAAAAAGCGGCCTTTTTTGACGCAGTTGCCCATCACGTCGAAATACGCAGTGGTGACGATGGACGGAGCGCTTGTCTCCCCCTCGACGGTGACAGTCTGCTTACCGAGTCCGTCCTGATAGAGTGTTGTGGTTCGCGAGGTATTTACACCGTCTTCATCCCGCGTACCGGTCTCTGTCACGCGGCCGCGCGCGTCGTAATAGTAGTAGGAGGTACGATTGGGCGCACCACTATTATACCAGGTTTCCAGATAGAGGCGGTTGAAAGAATCGTATTTTTTATCGCAGAGAAGGCGGTTCGCAACCGTGTCGAACACGGCAATCTCGTTGCCGTACGGATCATACCGGTGTTCCAGCGTACTGCCGAGCACGTCGGTATGCGTGATCGTTCGGTTCGCCGTGTCATGAACATACGTCTCCTGTGCGCCGTCCGGGTATGTGACAGACGTCACACGGCCGGAAGCGTCATAGGCCAGCTGCGTCTGGTTCCCGTTCGCATCCGTCAGCACACTTGGCCAGCCGCGCGCGTTATAGTCTGTCTTCGTCACGACAATGCCGGCGCTGTATCCCGGCGAGCCTGCGGCGGCAGTTCCGTCCGCCATTTTGACGCCGAGCGTCTTTTCTTCACTGATTTGCGCGCCGTCTGCATAAACAAACTGCCGCTCAATGTAGCTCTCCGTATCGAGATAAACCTTCTGCGAGGTGAGATTTCCGGCGGCGGACCAGGTGAAAAGCTGCTTTTCCTTCTGTGCGCCGCCCTCAGTGACAACGGTCTGGACAATCGTTTTTTTATCCGCCGCAAGCGTATTTGTTGTGAGCGTGGTATGCGTATCGTCGCGCGGAACCGATATGGTGAGCGGAAGGCCGTAAGTATAGCTGGTCATGGCTCCGTTCGGCACAGCGAGAGCGACCAGCGCTGATTATATCGGTAGTCGTAATCCCCCTGATGTCCGGCTGGGTAACTGACAGTATCGGACGGAACATGATCGTTCTGGTAGAGGATCGTGTGGCCAAGCGTATCGGTTATCGTGATCTTTGTGACCTTTTTGCGAGAAGCATCGGCATAGGTGTACGCAAAGGTGATATCGTTCCCGAACCGGTCGGTAATGGCGATGATGCGCCCATCCTGATCGAAATACTCTGTGCGCCCGTCCTGATATTTGAGATGGTAGCTGGCGCCCGTATAACCGCCCGAGCTTTGATAAAAGAGCATGTCCTCCAGCTTATACCCCTCAGCAGAAGATTTGTCAAGGGGTCATTTTACAATGCTATAATTAAAGCATAGTTCAACCAAATTATAGATGTAACTCGGCAAAGGGATGTAGTAGTATGGATAATCTAACAATTCTAAAAGAGATTGATAGAACAATAAAGCAGTGCTGGAAAACGAATATTCAAAAAGATTGGTGGACGGAATATTTACTTAGGGAAGACTCTTTAAAATGTGCGTTATACTTTCATCTCAGAAAGAAATTAGATACAATTCTACGGAAAAATAATTTGCGTATCTACCCAGAATTTTACTTTCAAGAATTGAAATATAAAGCGGATTTGGCAATAGTTCGAATAGATGAAAACAAAGAATATCATGATGCAGTAACCGAGGTTGTAGCGTTGTTTGAACTGAAATATACGGGTGGTGAAGATGCTGCGACAATAAATTGGATAAAAAACGATTTAAAGAAATTCCATGATTACATGGATATTCCTAAACTGAGCCGATGCCAGTTTTATTTTGCTGTAATATATGAAAGTGAACGTAACTGCCTAAATTGGCTGGATACAAAAAGTAAAAATAACTGGGCTAAAGGCAGGGTTACAGAATTGGACGCAGGTTATATAAATGATGAAATGATTTTCGAAGTATTTTCTTACAATGGATGGAACGAAGATTTAAACGATGCCGAGGATTAATTAACTGGATCGTGATTCGTATAATGAATTAAAGAATGTCGTGAACTGTTTTCTTCTATTGGCAAAAACTGGGGCATGACCGCATTTCAGCGTGTCACGTTCCGTTGAACATCTGCACCTCCTTCTCCCTGTCGGGCTTTTACTTTACCACAAATCAGCCACAGCCGTTATGTATTAGAGAGCAAAAAGCCCCCTTTACACATTAACTCCCAGCGCTGAGGCATTCTTCATCTTCCTTTCTATCCATTCGATGTTACACACGTTCAGCCGGAATGCGCCGCCATTTCACCTCCCTATATAAAAAACAGGCGGACAAGCACACGCTGCCCACCTGCTCAAAACGTTCAAGATGGGTACGTAAAATTGATACCCTTCCAGTTCATTCTTTCGCTAATATTATCTATATTATATAATTTTATTATATTATTAAAAGTATATCATGTCAATATTTTACATGCAATTCAAAGCACCCGAAGATGTGAAGGGCTCCGCTTCTTCGGGCGCTTTTTCTCCAATTGAACCGGAACGCTGCCGGACAGAGCTATCATTCCGCAAGCATATCGCGCAGATACGGCGCGATTTCAGGCGCTGTCGCAAACGCGGTGGCGACGCCCTCCTCCTCCGCCGCCGCAAGTTTGGACAAAAGCGTCGCCGCGTCGTCGTAGACGATGAACCAGCTCTGTCCGTCCTCGCGCGCGACGGTAAAATATTTTGCGCAGCGGTCCTTGGAATAATATACGGATGGTCCGTACCGACGGAAAAGCATCTCCAGCTCCCCGTCCTTGAGCGGCGCGAAGGCCTTTCTCCCATCGCTCAGGCACATGCCCATCTGCATGGGGGTCAGCTCGAGCGCGGCACCGCCCGCGCAGGCCGCAAAACCGGAACGCACGAACTCGCGGAAGTCGCTTTCCGCGCCCGGACGCAGCAGGGCCGTAGCCTCGCGCACGCCGCGCGCTTCCTCCCCTGCGGCATAGATCATGACCTTTTGGAACCGAAGCTCGGTGCACAGCTGCGGCAGAAGGCGTCTGCCCTGAAAGCTTTCAAAGTCAAGGAGCACGCCTTCCGCCCGCACGCGTTCGCATTCCGCTTTGATCTGCACGGAAAGCGAGCGCACATCAGTTTCTTTCAGGTCAAGCGGCGCCTCGTCTGTGATTCCCAGCAAGCCGCCGATAAAGTCAGGTGCATCCCGCGTGCGAAGCAGGCTGCGCGTGCCGAGCGCATAGCACAGGTGCGCCACACGCATGCCCATACCGGCGCAGAGCCGCTCGTCCTGTGCGCGGGAGACGAGGATGAGGTTATTCTTTCTCACGGTATGCCACCCCTCTTGTTTCACCACTGGGATTATGCTAAAATGATGAATGTGCTTAATACCTATTCCACTGCGGGCAAATTTATGACGGAGGTACCCGCGCATGCTCTCTCTCGTTCCCGACTTCGCCTATACCGATATTTTTCAGGTCACGCCGGAACTGCTTGAAAAAGCCGGCGTACACGGCCTGATTTTAGACCTTGACGGCACACTGGCACCATATGAGATGGCCTACCCTACCATCGAACATTGCCGCCTGATCGAAAGCTATAAAGATTCGGGCATCCAAGTAATGATGCTCTCCAACAACAGCCACCCGCAGCGTGTGGCTGGCTTTTGTACACCGCTTGGCATCCCCTACCTCTGCCGGGCCAAAAAGCCGCTGAAGGGCGGTTTTTTAAAATGCGCAAAAGCCTTCGGCCTGCCGCCCGCGCAGATCGCGGTAATCGGCGACCAGATCTATACAGACGTGCTCGGCGCGCACCGCACGGGCATGAAGGCGATTTTTGTAAAATCCCTCCTTTCCGGAACGTTTTATGAATTTCGTTACCTGTTCGAATATGCATTCGTGGCAAACGCGCCCGAGGGCAACCATCCCGAACGCCGATGAGCGGGATCCTGATCGGCCCCTCCTGCGCCGCAGGGGAAGGGCAGTCCGCCGCCCAGCTCGCGCTGGATGCCGCGCGCCTGGACCTCACGGCGCTCGAATACCAATGCGCGCGCGGCGTGAACCTTCCGCTCGATGAAGCGGCCCGGCTCGGCGCCGCTGCACGCAGCGCGGGCATCACACCGTCGGTGCACGCGCCGTACTTTATCAACCTCTCCTCCGACGATGAGATTCGAATTGAAAAAAACGCCGGTTACCTGCTTGCGTCGGCTCAACTGGCTGAAGCGATGGGCGCGCGGCGTATCGTGGTACACTGCGCCGGGCGCGGGCGCCGCACACGGGAAGAGGCGTTTGCAAACACGCTGAAAAATGTGCCGCGCCTGCTGGCCGCGCTCGACGAAAACGGATATCGGAACATCTCGCTGTGTATCGAAACCATGGGCAAGGTGAACGTCATCGGCACGCTCGAAGAGGTCATCCGCATCTGTGCGCTCGACGAGCGTCTGCTTCCCTGTTTGGATTTCGGCCATCTCTACGCGCGCTCCGGCGGTGCGCTGAAAGGCCGGGATGCATATCACGCCGTATTTGATGCGGTGGAAAGCGGCCTTGGCCGCGCACGATGCGCGGCGGCGCATCTGCATTTTTCCCGGGTGGAATACTCCGCGAGCGGAGAGGAGCGTCATGTGACGCTTGCCGAGCGCACCTTCGGGCCGGATTTTACAGACCTTGCACCGGTTCTCCTTCACCGCGCGCCAAACGCCGTGCTGATCTGCGAATCCGCGGGCACGCAGTTTGCGGATGCGCGCACGCTTTCAGCCATGCTTTCCGCCGCGCGGCGTCGTCATGAATAACAACAGATGATCACGGCTGCCCGGTTGTCCGCCTGCCTTTTTTCAGTGGGCGGCCGGGTTCGCGAATAAGAAACAGCAAAGAAGGGTCATGCTATGAAAAAGAAGATTTATGTGCTCAACGGTCCAAACCTGAACGCACTCGGCATGCGGGAGGTCGGCATTTACGGCAGTGATACGCTCGACTCCATCAACGCCGAAATTGCCGAGCGCGCGGCCGCGCGCGGACTGGAGTGCGTGTTCTTTCAGTCCAACAGCGAGGGCGCGCTCATCGACGAGATCCAGCTCGCCCACCGGAAGGGCGATGGGATCATCCTGAACGCCGGCGCGTACACGCACTATTCCTATGCGCTGCGCGACGCGATCGCGACGGTGCGCATGCCGTGCATCGAAGTCCATATGTCCAACGTAGCCGCGCGGGAGGAATTCCGCCACACTTCGGTGATCGGGCCGGTCTGCGCGGGTACAATCGCCGGCTTCGGCAAATTGAGCTATCTGCTCGCGGTCGACGCGATCGCAGATTTAATCAAATAGAAAAGAGGCTTATTGATCATGAATCAGCTGGATCGTATTGTAAAAGCACTCGCCGGGATGCCGTGCGATGCATTGCTTCTCTCCTCCCCCATCAGCCGGAGGTACGCAACGGGCTTCCCCTCCTCAGCGGGCATCGTACTGATCCACCAGGGTGGTGGATTATACTACACCGATTTCCGTTATATCGAAGCCGCACGCCAGGCCGTGCCGAACTTTGAAGTGGCACTGCTCCCATCGGGGCGCAGCTATAATGACGTCGTCAACGACCTCATCGCGCGCTATGGCATCAAAACGCTTGGATATGAGAATATGTACGTCACTGCCGCGCAGAAAGTCAAATTTGACGCCGAGCTCAAGGCCGAGCTTTACCCCATGGACGATATGCTCGACCGCCTTCGCGCCATCAAAGCGCCCTGGGAGGTGGAAAACATCGTGCGCGCGCAGCGCATCGCCGAACGCGCCCTGGAAGAAACGCTCCCGCTGATCCGTCCTGGCGTGACCGAACAGGAGGTCGCGGCGGAGCTGATTTACCGCATGTACCGCTACGGCGCGGAATGCCAGTCGTTTGACGCGATCGTCGTCGCCGGCGAGAACAGCTCAAAGCCCCACGGCGTTCCCGGTCCGCGTCCGATCAAAGACGGCGACTTTGTCACGATGGACTTCGGCTGTGTGGTGGATGGGTACTGCTCGGATATGACGCGTACTGTTGCAGTCGGGCACGCGAGCGATGAGATGAAAAAAATCTATGATCTTGTGCTGCAGGCGCAGCTCGCGGGGCTGGCGGCGACAAAAGCGGATATCCCCTGCACGCTCCCGGACAAAGCCGCGCGCGACATCATCTATGCCGCCGGGTATCAGGGCTGCTTTGAGCATGGCTTTGGCCATTCGCTCGGGCTTGAAATCCACGAGGAGCCGCGCCTGTCCCATTCGTCGAAGGATATACTGCGCGAAGGAACCGTCGTCACCGCGGAGCCGGGCATCTATCTTGAGGGCCGCATGGGTGTGCGTATCGAGGATATGATGCTCGTCACAAAAGACGGCTGCGAGAACCTCACGCGCGCGCCGAAGGAGCTTTTGATCTTATAAAAGGCATAAAAGCGGCGGCTTTTCCTCTGTATCAGCGCAAAAATATCTTGCAAGCATGCATGCAATCCTGTATAATAGATTAGAAAAACAAATATTTTATATATTGGAGGATAAACCAATGATTTCCGCAGGTGAATTCAGAAACGGCATGACTTTTGAAATGGACGGCCAGGTTCTTCAGATAGTGGAATTCCAGCACGTCAAGCCCGGCAAGGGCGCCGCTTTTGTCCGTACGAAGATCAAGAACGTCATCACCGGCAGCGTGACCGAGCGCACGTTCAACCCGACGGACAAGTTCCCCCCGGCGTATGTCGACCGCCGCGATATGCAGTACCTTTATAATGACGGCGACCTTTATTATTTCATGGATATGGAGACATACGAGCAGACGCCCATCAGCAAGGGTACGCTCGGCGACAACTTCAAGTTTGTCAAGGAGAATATGGTCTGCAAGGTGGTCTCCTATAAAGGCAATGTTTTTGCCGTAGAGCCGCCGCTCTTCGTCGATCTGGAGATCGTGGAGACCGACCCCGGCTTTAAGGGCGATACCGCCACAAACACGCTCAAGCCCGCGACGCTGGAAACGGGCGCTGTTGTAAAAGTTCCCCTCTTTATCGACAACGGCGAGAAAATCCGCATCGATACAAGAACTGGCGAATACCTCGAGCGTTCAAAGGAATAATAGAAACGGTTCGTTTTCCAAGGACATGGATTCATATGCAAAAATGCCGGGCGGGATGCATTTCTCTGTACCGCATTTTATGGGATGAATGCAGGTCCTAAAATATAAGGGAGGTCGTTTATCATGACGATTGCCGAAAAAACTGCGTATCTCAAGGGCCTGTATGAGGGGCTTGGCTATAACCGCGACAAGGACGACGGAAAACTCTTCGGAGCGATTATCGACACGCTTGGCGATATCGCCGAAGCCCTTTCCGAGCACGAGGAAATGATCGACGAGCTGGGTGAGGAGCTTGACGCTGTCAGTGAGGATCTTTCCGATGTTGAAGATGTGATCTTCGATGAGGACGAGGAAGAAGACGACGAAGACGGATACGGCGCCTGCGACTGCAACTGCGATGAATGCAGCGACGAGGAAGAGCTTTACGAAGTCGTCTGCCCCACCTGCTCGGAAAAGGTGTATATCGATTCCGGTGTTCTCGACGAGGGGAAGATCTCCTGCCCCGCATGCGGCGAAGAACTGGAATTCGAGCTTGACGGCGACGAGGACGAGGAAGACGGGGAATAGCTCCGCGCGCACGCTCAATAC
>CAKTWY010000099.1 GCA_934630445.1 uncultured Eubacteriales bacterium | reverse complement strand
CTCGTGCGCGGCGCCGAGAAATGTAAGTTTCATTCGCGTTCTCCGTTCTCTGTATGCCGCCCGCAGCGCGGGCGGCAGGCTGAACACCAGCGGACTGTGTTTGTTCAGCAGATCGTATCGATATACCGGCCATGTGCCGTCTCCGACGGCACGGCCATAAAATTTGAGCGCGCCGCCCCAGCGAGACGGCATGCGCAGATATAAGAATCGCTCTGCGATTCTTATATCCTGTACCGCCGGTGTAAAAATTAATCAACAAAGTGTGGCGGCAGCGAAAAAAATGCGGTAGAATGTAGTTGCGCCGGGCGGCCACACACGCCATGCGCAGCTGAAGAAGCAGAAAGGACTGTACAATTATATGCAAAAACCTGTTCTCGTTGTCATGGCGGCCGGCATGGGCAGCCGCTACGGCGGGCTCAAGCAGATCGACCCCATCGGGCCGAACGGCGAGCTGATCATTGATTTTTCGATCTTCGACGCGATCCGCGCAGGATTTGAAAAGGCTGTTTTCGTCATCAAGCGCGAAAATGAAGCGCTCTTCCGCGAGGTGATCGGCAGCCGTTTTTCCCACCGCATCGAGGTGGAATACGCCGCGCAGGAGCTCGGCGACCTGCCGGAGGGCTTTTCCCTGCCGGACGGGCGCGTCAAGCCCTGGGGCACGGGGCACGCGGTGCTTGCCGCCCGCCGCGCCGTGAACGGCGCTCCTTTTGCCGCGATCAATGCCGACGATTTTTACGGTGCAGAGGCCTACCGCCTGATCTGCCGCCATCTTGCGTCCGTAACGGATGAAAAGCCCTACGATTTCGCCATGGTCGGCTACCGCCTGGCCAACACGCTGACCGACAGCGGCTACGTCGCGCGCGGCGTGTGCCGCACAGACGGAAACGGTTTTCTCACCGGCATCACAGAGCGCACGCGCATCGAAAAGCGTGCGGACGGCCCCGCCTATACGGAAGACGGCGGCGAGACATGGCAGCCGCTGGACGAGGATACGACCGTATCCATGAACATGTGGGGCTTTGCGCCCGGGATGATGGATGAACTCGGCGCACGCTTTCCGCGCTTCCTGCGTGAAATGAAGAACCCTGTAAAGGATGAATACTTCCTTCCCGGCGTGGCCAATGACCTCATCGCCGAGGGACTTGCGCGCGTGCGCGTGCTCAAAACGCCGGAGCGCTGGTACGGCGTGACCTATCGGGAGGACAAGCCGGCCATCGCCGCGGCCTTTGCCCGGATGATCGACGAAGGCCTGTATCCCAAAAACATGTTTGCCTGACGCGCGGAAAGGAACGCCATGTCAAAGCTCATCTGGAAGCCTTCTACCCTGCTCGGTCCGCTCCCTCCTGCGCTCGTCTCCTGCGGCACAATGGAAAAGCCGAATGTCCTGACCGTGGCATGGACGGGCATTGTAAACACCGACCCGGCGATGACGTACGTCTCCATCCGTCCGGCGCGCTTTTCCTACGGGCTGATTGAAAAAAGCGGCGAGTTCGCCATCAACCTGCCCACCGCAGCGCTCGCGCGCGCGTGCGACTTCTGCGGCGTGCGCTCCGGCGCGCGCGTGGACAAGTTCCGCGAGATGCGCCTCACGCCCGAGGCGGGCGCGAATATCTCCGCCCCGCTCATCGCCGAGAGCCCGCTGAGCCTGGAATGCCGCGTGCGGCAAAAGCTGCCGCTCGGCTCGCACACCATGTTCCTGGCTGACATTCTCTCCGTGGACGTGGACGAAAAACTGCTCGACCGCGACGGCAAGCTGTGCCTGGAGCGCGCAGGCCTCCTCGCCTTCGCGCACGGGGCCTATTACGCACTGGGGCGCGAGCTTGGAACGTTCGGCTTTTCCGTGCGCAAAAAGCGGACGCGCCCGGGTATCAATTCGGCCCGGCACGGGAAGCGCGGCTAGGCGTAGAAGCAAGTTATTTGTTATATTTTGTAATTATATTACTATTTGTTGTCATATTCCGGCGATGTTTGCCGTTTCAGGGCCGAACGATATATTTTCCCTGGGCCCGCAGCGCCGGATCGGCGAGCACTCCTGCAAGCGCTTCCAGCGGGATGGGCGCGCAGACCATCGATGTGACGTCGATGCGTCCGGCGTTGATCAGGTCGACCGCGCGCTGCTGCGTATACGGATTGATGAACGACGCCTTGAGCACGACCTCCTTTTGAAAGATCTCAAACGGGCGCAGCGCGACCTCGTCGCCGGGCTTCGTCAGGCCGAACATCATCACGACCGAGCGCTTCCCCGCCAGGTCGATCGCCTGACGGATCGTCGCAGGCAGGCCCGCGCACTCGATCACCGCCGCAATGCGCCCGACGCCGCTGCGCGCGAGCACGGCTTTCACGTCCTCATGGATCGGATCGATCACAAGGTCCGCGCCGAGCCGGCGCGCCATTTTGCGCTTGGCCTCGACCGGCTCCAGGAGCACCGTGCGCGCCGCGCCGGCCAGGCGCGCGAGCTGCAGCATGATCAGCCCGATCATGCCGCCGCCGATGATAAGCGCCGTGTCGCCCGGGCGTATCTCGCACAGGTCGATGCCATGCAGGCAGCATGCCACTGGCTCGGCCATCGCGCCCGCTTCAAAGCTCACCTGCGGCGCGAGGCGCAACGCCTGCTTCGCCGGCACGGCGCAATATTCGGCAAAGCCGCCGTTCACGGTGGTGCCGATGCCGCGCATCGACTCGCAGAAATGGCCGAGCCCCGCCCGGCAATAGCTGCATTTGCCGCACATATCGTTCGGGTCGACGCATACGCGCTCTCCAGGTGTAAAGTCTTTTACCTTTTCGCCCACCGCTTCGATCACGCCAGAGAATTCATGCCCGAGAATGGTTGGCGGCGTGCACGCGGCCGCGCCCTGATCCCCCTCGAAAATATGTACATCCGTTCCGCATACGCCGCACGCCTTTACTCGGATGAGGATGTCCTCCGCTCCGATCGACGGGCGCTCCCGCTCCTCGATGCGGATGTCATGCCGGCCGTAGAACACTGCGCTTTTCATACTGTATCTCCCCTTCGTGCGTGCAATTTTTGCTTTCGCTTATCTTCATTAAACTTGTTTCAAAACAAAATGTCAACCTGTATTTGGAAAGGAGCGGATGTTCTCATGCAGGCGCTTGAGCGCTTCGTTCAAATGGTGAACGCCTCGGAAAACATCGTCTTTTTCGGCGGCGCGGGCGTTTCGACGGAATCCGGCCTGCCGGATTTCCGCAGCGAGGACGGACTCTACCGCCAAACATACGCCTATCCGCCGGAAACGATGCTCAGCCATGATTTTTTCATGGCGCATACGGAAGAATTTTTTGCCTTTTACCGCGACAAGATGCTTTACCCGGACGCGGAGCCGAACACGACCCACCGCACGCTGGCCGCGCTTGAACGCGCGGGCAAGCTCAAGGCCGTCGTCACGCAGAATATCGACGGCCTGCACCAGGCGGCCGGGAGCAGGAATGTCTACGAGCTGCACGGCTCGGTGTTGCGCAACACCTGCATGCGCTGTAAACGGCATTATGACCTCCCGTTTATCCAGCACTGCGCCGGCGTGCCGCGCTGTGCGTGCGGCGGCGTAGTGAAGCCCGACGTCGTGCTCTACGGCGAGGGGCTCGACAGCGCTACGGTGGAAGGCGCCGTCGCGGCGATCGCACGCTGTGACATGCTCATTGTAGGCGGCACCTCGCTGGCGGTGTACCCGGCGGCCGGCCTGATCGACGCCTACACGGGCACGAAGCTCGTCCTCATCAACCGTTCTCCAACGCCCGCCGACCAGAGGGCAGACCTCTGCCTGCACGTCTCTCTTGGCGAAGCGTTCGCTGCGCTGGGCATCAGCTGAGCGCCCTGGTGCCGGCAGACACTAATTTTAATCACTTAAATTAGAAATAACGGTTTACACCCGCCGTCCGATGTGGTAGAGTGTGGCTAGAACGGCGGAAACGCCGTGCATTCACCTGTTCGGGGATAAACCGGATCTGACTTTTGCGGCTTCAAAAAGAAACGACACATTACGACTGTTTCTTTTTGAAGCCGCTTTTGTATCGTCCGGCATCCCGGGCTTTCAAGCAGAGCATTTGGAGGGCAAAATGATGGAACAGTGGCGCTTAATCTGGAGGCATCTCGACGGCCATCGGGGGCAGTATCTCCTTCTCCTGGCAATGGCATGTATTTTTCCTTTTATGCTGCTGATCAACCCCAATATCAGCCGCATTCTCGTCGACCATGTGGTGGTCGGCACCACCGGCCCCGGCGGCGAAACCGTACGGCAGATGGAACTGCTCTTTCCGCTGTGCCTGGCAATGGTCGGCGTGACCCTTGTGCGCACGGCACTCGGCTATGCGATCGGTTATCTGGGCGACTATACGGCGCAGTGCTTTCTTGTCAGCCTCAGAAACCGCCTCTATGCACAGCTTCAGGCTCAGTCGCCCCTCTTTTACGACAGCATCCGCACAGGTGATTTGATGACGCGCATGACGGGCGACCTTGACATTATGCGCCACAACGTTTCCTTCGTGTTTCGCAATCTGCTGTCAAACTCTCTCCTCTTCCTGGGCGTAACGTTTTTCTTTATCACGATCAGCCTGCCGTTCACGCTGTGCCTGTGCGCTGTTTCTGTAGCGGTGTTTTTCACCGCATGCCTTTATTTTAAGAAAATCAAGCCCTATTACGTCATGCTGCGTGAAAAGCTCTCGCGGCTGAACATCTGCGCGCAGGAGAATATCGAGGGCAACCGCGTCGTCAAGGCGTTTGCCCGCGAGGATTTTGAGCGCGAAAAGTTTGACGAGCGCAATGCGTCCTTTCGCGATGCGAATATCAAAACGTCGCTGATCTGGCAGAACTATTATCCCATCATTGAAGGCCTCTCGCAGCAAATGACCGTTATCACGCTGCTTGTGGGCGGTACGATGATGATGAACGGGCTTATTTCCGCGGGCGATCTGACGGCGTTCATGGGCCTGACATGGGCGATGTCCGGCCCGCTCGTCCAGCTGGGCGTCAACCTGAACGACCTGCAGCGCTTTTTCGCCTCGTCCGAAAAAATTATCGAGCTTTATTATCACAGACCCGACGTCAAAAACCCGGAGAACGGTTTTACCGGCCTTCCCGTTTCTGATCCGCGTTCGGGCGAAGTTTCGTTTGATGACGTGACGTTTTCCATCCACAAAACGACGGTGCTGGAGCATATATCCTTTACCGCGCGGCGCGGGCAGACCATCGGCATCATGGGCGTGACCGGCGCGGGAAAGACGACGATCGCCAACCTCGTCACGCGCCTTCTCGACGTGCGCGGCGGCAGCGTCGCCGTCGACGGCGTCGACGTGCGGAAATGGGATCTTCAGGCGCTGCGGCGCCATATCGGCATCGCCACGCAGGATGTTTTCCTCTTCTCCGACAGCGTGGACGGCAATATCAGCTACGGCGTGCCGGACCTCAGCATGGAAGACGTCGAGCTCTTTGCGCGCAAAGCAGGCGTCGACTTCGTTTCAAAACTCTCCGACGGATATGACACGCTCATCGGCGAGCGCGGCGTGGGCCTCTCCGGCGGGCAAAAGCAGCGCATCGCCCTCGCCCGCGCCCTCGCCAAGCGGCCGGGCGTGCTGATTCTGGACGACACGACCTCCGCCGTGGACCTTGAGACGGAGCGTGCCATACAGGAAGAGCTGCGCTCGCTCGACTTCAGCTGCACCAAGATCATTATCGCCCAGCGCATCTCTTCCGTCCAGGATGCGGACATCATCCTCGTCCTGCGCGACCACAAAATTTCAGAGGCCGGAACGCACCGCGAGCTGATCGGGCAGCGCGGGTACTATTATGATATCTGGCGTATCCAGACCGGCCTCGGCACAGCGGAAAGCGAGGTGGCGCCCTGATGGCCAGAAACCGTTTTGACATCGACGAAAAGCTGGAAAGCGAATTTTCCTTTGAACACCTCAAGCGCAGCATGGTGTACATCCGCCATTATAAGCGGCAGATGCTGACGGCGCTTTTCATCAACATCCTCTCCATTCTTCTCTCACTGCTCTCCCCGCTTGTCACTGAGCGCGTGCTGAACGTCACGGTTCCGCAGGGAGATATGCGCGAGCTGGTCCTTTTATCCGTCTTCCTGTGCGTGATCCTTGTGGGCAGCGTATGCCTTATCACCTGGCGCTCACGCATCATGCTGCGCGTCGGGCAGAATATTGTTTTCGAAATCCGCCGCGACCTTTTCGATCATCTGCAGCTGCTGCCGTTCTCCTATTATGACGACCGGCCGCACGGCAAGATCCTCGTGCGTGTGGTGCAGTATGTCAACAACGTCTCCGACATGCTCTCAAACGGCATCATCAACTTCATCCTGGATCTGATGAACATCATTCTCATTACGCTTTTTATGTTTTTGACCGATACGCGCCTGTCGCTTGTTGTTCTCGCAGGCCTTCCGGTCATTGCGGCGTTCCTCATCGTGATCAAGCCGCGCCAGCGCCGTGCCTGGCAGGCGCATTCCAACAAAAACTCAAACCTTAACGCGTACATCAGCGAGAGCATCAACGGCATGAAGATCACCCAGCTTTTCGCCCGCGAGCAGAAAAACGCCGGTATTTTTGAGACGCAGAGCGTCTATACCAAAAAAACGTGGATGCGGGGCATCGCCTATTCCAACAGCGTCGGCTTCTGCGCGGAAAATACGTCGCAGGCCGTTTCAAGCGCGATCTATATTGCCGGCATGCTCATGGCCTCGCCCGCCGTTCCGTTCGGCACGCTCATGGCCATGGCCAACTATGCAAACCGCTTTTGGCAGCCGATCAACAACATGGCCAACCTCTACACACAGTTTATCAACACCATCGCGTATCTTGAACGCATTTTTGAAACAATGGATGAACCGGTCAGCGTGAAAGACCGGCCGGACGCATACGTCCTTCCCCCGGTCGCGGGCGCGGTGTCGTTTGAACATGTCACCTTCTCCTACGACGAAAGCCGCGTGATTTTAAAGGACCTCAGCTTCTCCGTACGGCCGGGAGAGCGCATTGCGCTCGTCGGTCCCACAGGCGCCGGCAAAACGACGGTGGTCAATCTCCTCTCCCGTTTTTATGACATTCAGGGCGGCGTGATCCGCATCGACGGGCACGATATCTCAAAGGTGACGCTCAAAAGCCTGCGTTCGCAGATGGGGATCATGCTGCAGGACAGCTTCATCTTCTCCGGCACCATCGCCGACAATATCCGCTACGGCAACCTGGACGCCACCATGGAGGAAATCGAGGCCGCCGCACGCGCAGTCCACGCGCATGAATTCATCATGGAGATGGAAGACGGCTATGAAACGATGCTTGGCGAGGGCGGCTCGCGCCTTTCCGGCGGCCAGAAGCAGCTGCTGAGCTTTGCGCGCACCCTTGCGGCGAAACCGAAGATCCTCGTACTCGATGAGGCAACCTCCTCTATCGACACCAAGACCGAGCTGTACGTACAGCAGGGGATCGAGCTGCTCCTCAAGTCATGTACGTCGTTTATCATTGCCCATCGTCTCTCAACGATCAAAAACTGTGACCGCATCATGGTCATCGACGGGCAGAACATCGCCGAAAGCGGCTCGCACGACGAGCTCATGGCCCTGGGCGGAAAGTATTATGAGCTCTACACTTCACAGATCCAGGCCGACGAAGCAGACCTTGCCTGCATATAAAGGTGTTTCTCTCATCATCCGGCGCTGCGCGGCGCATGTTCCCCGCCGCCAGCTGCCGGATGCTTTGCAAAAGGAGCCCCGGGGAAAGCATTTCCCCGGGGCTCCTTTGACCTTGACAGATAAAAATGCGGCGCAGCCGTCTGAGCTGCGCCGCCTGTTTGATTGTCCATCTCACCGCTTATTTGTGAACGATGATCTTTCCGATGGTCTCGCCGGTAAGGCCGGCTGCCTGTGCTTCATCTGTATCAACATGCATTCTGTGAACGAACTTCGGGCTGACGCGAACTACAACTTCATCGAATGTGAGAGCACGCGGGCCATCTATCTGAACGGATACAATATCCTTGTCGGCTACGCCGAGAGCCTGTGCCTCTTCGGGGGTTGTATGAATGTGACGCTTCGCTGCGATAACGCCCTCGGTGAGCTCAACACTGCCGCAGGGCCCAACAAGCTTCACTGCGCCGGAGCCTTTGACATCTCCGCTTTCACGAACCGGAGCGACCACGCCGATCGAACGGGCATCTGTAAGCGAAAGCTCAACCTGAGTCGCCGGTCTGACAGGACCCAATACAGAAACCGCCGGGAAGGCGCTTTTTGTACCTTCAACGCGCACTTTCTCTTCCGATGCAAACTGCCCCGGCTGAGACAGCTCTTTCTTGACATGAAGCTCAAAGCCCTTGCCAAAAAGAATCTCTAAATGCTCCTGGGTGAGATGGACGTGACGCGCTGAAGTTTCTATAATAACGTTTTCCGTGTCCATTGGAAACACCTCTTTCATCTGAGTTAACACATGGTTCCTTTCTTTGGTTTTATTATACAACACCGCATCCATTTTTTCAAGGGGGCTTGACGCAAAACGACGCCATTTAACAAAAAATTATAAAATTTTTGGATGCCGTACTTTACAAATAGTATTAATCAGGATATACTAAAAAATACTGTGGGGGTGAGTTTGTGAACGCGGATTTTGCCAGGAACCTGTCGCTTTTGCGCCGCGAAAAAAAAATCAGTCAGCGCAAAGTGGCAGCGCAGCTGGGTATTTCTCAAGCGCTCCTCTCACACTACGAAAACGGCGTACGTGAGCCCGGTCTTGACTTCGTGCTCGCTGCCGCCGATTTTTATGGCGTTTCGTGTGATTTCCTGCTTGGCCGCACGCTTTCGCGCGACGGCACCACCATTTCCGCGCAGGAACTCGGCGATGTCTCTCAGGAAAAGGGCAACGTCCTGCAGGGCAGCGTCTACGTCATGCTGCAGAAAAAATTGATCGTCAATTCCGCTGCGCTGCTGATGGAGCTTAGCGGCAAGACAGGCAGCCGCGACCTGGTGACGTATAACTCGATGTATATGTCCGCGGCGATATACCGGCTGTACCGGTATCTGCATCACGCCGGCGGCCTGGGCGACGAAAAGACGTTTGCCGAGCCGTACGAGCTGGTCGGCAGCGCGTGCGACGTGATGATGAAAAAGGCGGAATACGAGCTGATGGAGCTGATGCGCTCCGACGCGCTTGAGGCAGCGCCCAGCGAAGAAATGCGCGCGCTCCTCACTTCGAACCCCTCGCTCCAGCAGTCCTTAAATTCCCTTCTGCATTCCGTGTCTGATCAAATGGCAAAGGAGTGCGGCAAGTAGCGCTTGCCGCCGCACCGTAAAATTTCACTCGGAAGTACAAAAAACTGTTGACAAATCAGTGCCTGTCTGGTAAGATAATTTATGCTGACGATTTGCTGATGTAGCTCAATAGGCAGAGCAGCTGATTTGTAATCAGCAGGTTGCTGGTTCGATTCCGGTCATCAGCTCCACTGATGATAACGCTTTTATTTGAATATAT
>CAKTWY010000098.1 GCA_934630445.1 uncultured Eubacteriales bacterium | reverse complement strand
CGCAAATGAGGAGACAGGGAAGACCAGCAAGGACGGTGTTTATGCCGGTGGAGACGCCGTTACGGGCGCAGCGACCGTTATCCTTGCCATGGGCGCCGGCAAAAAAGCTGCCGCCGCGATCGATGAGATGATCCAGAAAAAAGCACAGTAAAAACATCCCGCCCGTGAACGCTGCTTTCGGCGTTTTCTGGCGGGATCTTCTCTTTTTCAAAATGGCGGCGGGAGCGCAGAAAGGCGGGGCATACTATCCATACAATCAGAAATAACATTCTTTTTTTACAAACTTGCAAATGAAAATAACTTATATTATAATTGGAATGTTATAGCGTATGATGGAGGTTACTATGTCTGATATAAAGAATACCGAGGGCCTGTCGCGGTTGCCGCTTCTGGCGCTGCGCGGTCTGACGGTTTTTCCCAATATGCTTCTTCATTTTGACGTCGGGCGCGACCGGTCCGTCAAGGCGCTGGAAGAGGCTATGAAAGAACACCGTCTCATTTTCCTCGTGACACAGAGGGACCTTGCAAACGACGCGCCGAATCAGGAAGAGCTGTACGAAGTCGGCACGGTGTGCACGGTGCGCCAGCTCCTGCGCCTGCCGGGCGACAATATGCGCATCCTTGTCGAGGGCGTAACGCGCGCGCGCCTTGTCAGGCTGACGCAGGAAGAGCCATTCGCCGAGGCGCTTGTGGACGAGCAGGAGGTCTCTGTGCGCACGGCGGGAAAACATGAGGAAGCGCTCATTCGCGCCGTGCAGGAGCGCTTTGAGGAGTATTCCACCCTCGCGCCGCGCATGACGGGCGATATTATCGTCACGGTCATGACCGCAAAAAACGGAGACTATCTCTCTGACTATATTGCGCAGAATATCGCCGTCCATTATGAGCAGAAGCAGGAGCTGCTTGAAGAGTTCAACCCGGTCCGCCGGCTGGAGAAGATTCTAAAGCTCCTTGCACATGAGATCGATATTCTAAAAATCGAACATTCCATTGAGGGGCGCGTTAAAACCCAGATGGATAAAAACCAGCGCGACTATTATCTGCGTGAGCAGCTCAAAGTGATCAGTGAGGAACTCGGCGAGAGCGACGACGTCGCAAGCGAGGTCGAGGAGTACCGCGAAAAGATTTTGAAGCTTTCCCTGCCGGAGGAGCATGAAACCAAGCTTTTAAAAGAGGCGGACAGGCTGCTCAAAATGCAGTACACTTCGCCAGAGAGCGGCGTGGTGCGCACGTACCTTGACACCTGTCTGGAGCTTCCGTGGAATACGACGACAAACGAGCGCGTCGATCTTGTTTCCGCGCAGAAGATCCTCGACGCGGATCATTACGGACTGAAGAAGGTCAAAGACCGCATTCTTGAAATGATCGCCGTGCGCAAGCTCACGCCCGCGCTCAAAGGGCAGATCCTGTGCCTTGTCGGCCCTCCGGGGATCGGCAAGACGTCGGTGGCAAAATCGGTCGCGCGCGCGATGAACCGCAAGTTTGCGCGCCTGTCGCTGGGCGGCGTGCGCGACGAGGCGGATATCCGCGGCCACAGGAAGACATATATCGGGGCGATGCCCGGTCGCATTGTCAACGCGCTCAAGCAGGCGGGCAGCCGCAACTGCGTGATGCTCCTGGATGAGATCGACAAGATGGGCAACGACTTTCGCGGCGATCCGGCGGCAGCGCTTTTGGAAGTGCTCGATACCGAACAGAATATCGCATTCCGCGATCACTTTATTGAGCTTCCCATCGATTTGTCCGATGTGCTGTTCATCACCACAGCCAATACGCTCGACACCATTCCGCGCCCTTTGATGGACCGTATGGAGGTCATTGAGCTGACCGGCTACACGGATGAGGAAAAGGTGCGCATCGCGCGCCGTCACCTCATCCCCAAGCAGTTTGAGCGCCACGGCCTGAACGGCCGCAGCTGCAGGATCAGCGATGACGCGGTGCGCAGGATCATTGCCGAATACACAAGGGAGTCGGGCGTGCGCCAGCTCGAGCGCGAAATTGCGCATGTCTGCCGGAAGAGCGCGCGCGTTATCGCGTCGGGAGAGGCGAAGGCTGCGCGCGTGACGAATAAAAATCTTACTGATTTTATCGGCCCGGCGAAGTTCAAGCGCGATCACCTGCATGAAAACGATGAGATCGGCGTCGTAAACGGCCTTGCATGGACACAGGTCGGCGGCGAGATGCTCGAAGTGGAAGTCAACGTCCTTGACGGTTCCGGCAAGCTTGAACTCACCGGCAATCTGGGTGACGTCATGAAAGAGTCTGCCAAGGCGGCGCTCACCTATATCCGCAGCCGCGCGGCAAATCTCGGCATTGACCCGGACTTTTATAAGACAAAGGATCTGCATATCCATTTTCCCGAGGGGGCGATCCCGAAGGATGGGCCTTCCGCGGGCATTACAACGGCCACAGCTATGATTTCCGCGCTGACGCGTGTACCTGTAAAGAGAAGCGTTGCCATGACAGGAGAGATCACGCTGCGCGGCCGCGTTCTCGCGATCGGCGGCCTGAAGGAGAAGACGATGGCTGCCTTCCGCAATGGGATCGACACCGTGATTATTCCGGAGGACAACGTGCCCGACCTTTCGGAGATCGACCCGGCGGTTGCCGAGGCGCTCCATTTTGTGCCGGTGGCGCATGTCGACCAGCTTCTTCCTGTCGCCTTCACGCAGGATATTGTCAAATGGGAAGCGTCCGTATGAACCTGCATAATGCTGAATTTATCAAATCCGCGGTAGAACCCGCGGCCTTTGTGCGCGACACGCTGCCGCAGATCGTCTTTGCCGGCAGGTCGAACGTTGGCAAGTCCTCGGTGATCAACCGTCTTTTGAACCGGAAAAACTTTGCGCGCGTTGGTGCTTCGCCGGGGAAGACCATCCACATCAATTATTTTAATATCGACAAGACGCTGTATTTTGTCGATATCCCGGGATACGGCTATGCCAAGGTCTCCCAGCAGGAAAAAGAGCGCTGGGGCGAGCTGATCGAGGCGTATTTTGCCTCCGGCACGATTGCGCACGGCGTTCTGATCGTCGACATCCGGCACAAGCCGACGGCTGACGATGTCGTGATGGCAAACTGGTTTCTCCAGGCAGGCGTTGCGTTCACGGTTGTCGCAAACAAGCTCGACAAGATCAAAAAATCCGAACTCGTCAGTTCAATCAATACCATTAAAACGACACTTCATCTCCCGGAGCACGTCGAAGTGATCCCCTTTTCCGCTGAAAAGGGCGATGGGCGGCAGGCGCTTTGGGGTGCGATCCTGCCCGCCTGCGAAAATTGAGAAAAGGGGAAGCAACATGATATCTGAATGCCTTGGAATCAATGAGATCGGCCACCTGACCATCGGCGGCCTCGACGTGGCGGAGCTCGCCGCGAAGTTCGGCACGCCGCTTTACCTGATGGATGAGGACCTGATCCGCAAAACATGCCGTGAGTACCGCGATGCAATGGAACACCATTTTGACGGCAACTGTCTCGTCACTTATGCGAGCAAAGCCTTTTGCGCGGGGTATATGTATAAGATCCTTGCGGAAGAGGGGCTGGGAGCCGACGTTGTTTCGGGCGGAGAGCTTTATACTGCGCTCTGCGCCGGATTTGACGCTTCGCGTATCTTTTTCCACGGCAACAATAAAACACGCGAGGAGATGGTGTACGCGGTGCGCAGCGGAGTGGGCCATATCATCGTCGACAATCGGGAAGAGCTTCATCTCCTGAACAGCATTGCCTGTGAAGAGGGCAAAATCGTCGATATCATGTTCCGCATCAAGCCCGGCGTTGATGCGCACACGCACGAATTCATCCAGACGGGCAAGATTGACTCCAAGTTTGGTGTCGCGCTTGAGAACGGAGAGGCCTTTGACATCGTCAAAGAAAGCCTGAAGCTCGATAACGTGCGCCTTGCCGGCGTGCACTGCCACATCGGCTCGCAGATTTTTGAGAGCGATCCGTTTGAACTTGCCGCGCGTATCATGATGGAATTCATCGCCCGCGTACAGCGCGAGCTCGGCTATGAGATCCGGGAGCTTGACCTCGGCGGCGGCTTTGGCATCAAATATCTCCAGTCGCATGACCCGAAAACGCCTGAGGAGAATATCGCCGCCGCCGCCCGCGCAGTCAAGAATGCAGCGGCCGAACTCGGCGTGGCCGTTCCGCGCGTTTCCATCGAGCCTGGCCGCGCGATCGTCGCGCCGGCCGGAATCACGGTTTATACCGTTGGTTCTGTCAAGGAGATCAAAAATGTCAGGAATTATGTCGCCATCGACGGCGGTATGACCGATAACCCGCGCTACGCGCTGTATGAAGCCGCGTACGAGGTCGTCTGCCCGACAAAGATGAACGCGCCGCGCGATTATTTGTGCACGGTAGCCGGCCGCTGCTGCGAAAGCGGCGACCTCATTGCAAAGGATACATATATCCAGCATGTCGAGGCGGGGGATCTTCTCTGCGTGCTCGCGACGGGCGCTTATAACTATTCGATGGCGTCAAACTACAACCGCGTTCCGCGCCCGCCCGTCGTTATGGTGAGCGGGGGGGAAGCGAAGGTTGTCGTGCGCCGCGAGAGTTTTGAGGATCTTGTCCGCAACGATATCATCTGACAGCTTTGCCTGAGGCTGGGAATGGAGGTTATTCTTTGCCGTTTACTCGTTTCAACCTGTCCACGCTGCTTGTTTCCATTCCGGCTATCCTGCTGTGTCTGACGGTGCATGAGATGGCGCACGGATATGCTGCTTATCTGCTCGGCGACGCGACAGCCAAGCATGATGGACGCCTCTCATTCAACCCCCTGCGCCATATTGACCCGATCGGCTTTTTATGTCTGCTCGTCGCAGGTTTCGGCTGGGCGAAGCCCGTCATGGTCGATCCGCGCAATTTCAAAAAGCCCAGGCGCGATATGGCCATCGTCGCTGCAGCAGGGCCGCTTTCCAATTTCCTGCTGGCGTTTCTGCTGACAAGTCTATGGCTGGCGCTTTCTCTCTCGTCGAACGGCGTTCTGCTTGCCGCAGCGCAGTTTTTTGCGGTGGCGGCAAGCATGAGCATTGGACTTGGCGTATTCAATCTGATTCCGATCCCACCGCTTGATGGGTCGAAGGTCCTTCTGCCGGTGCTTCCGAGCAGCGTGATCAACTTCTTTTACCGGTATGAACGTTATATTCAGGTCGGCATGCTGCTGCTTTTATGGTTCGGCAAATTTGATTATCCGCTTTCGATCGCCAGCCGATTTATTGCTGTCCATTTTATAGACGCCGCGGTATTCATTTTATCGTTTTTTGGGGTGTAGCCAATGGAATCGCTGGACCATATGGAATTTCACCTCGAGGCGTTTGAGGGGCCGCTCGACCTGCTGCTGCACCTGATTGCGAAGAATAAGATCAATATTTATGATATTCCCATTGCGGAAATTCTGGAGCAATACCTTTCCTACATCGACAATATGAAGCAGATGGATCTCGACGTTGCGAGCGATTTTATCGCTATGGCGGCGCAGCTGATGCTGATCAAGTCCAAAATGCTTCTCCCTCGCTATGAGGACGAAGAGGAGGAGGACCCGCGCGCCCGCCTTGTCGAAATGCTCCTCGAATATCAGCGCATCAAAGAGATGTCCGGCTTCTTTTCAGAGCGCGGCGAGATCGGGCGCGATACCTTTGTCAAGCCGCCCGAGCCGCTCAGTCCGGTGCGCGAATACCGCTATCAGCACGACAGCGCGGATCTGGTTCGCGCGGTGAAAGAAATGTTTGCCCGGTCGGGGCGGAAGCTTCCGCCGCCGGTCGACAGCTTTGTCGGCATTGTCGGAACAGAAAACATCCCAGTCGGCACAAAAGTTAGGGAGATATTGAAGCGTTTTTACCACGAACCGGATGTCGATTTCATGTCGCTGATCCTGCACGCCAAAAGCCGTTCGGAGATCGTGGCATACTTTCTTGCGGTGCTGGAACTGTCCAAAAACAGGCGCATTCTGATCGAAGACGCCGGTGAGGGGGATTATACCCTGCGTCTGTCTGCCCAGATCGTACCTGATACGGAACTCGAAATGGAGTTTGAAAATGGCTGATTCTCTGGATTTTCATGAAATAGAAGCGATCATTGAGGGTATACTGTTTGCAGCGGGAGAACCTGTCGCGATCGACCGCCTCGCGGCCGTCGTCGGCGCGGAGCGCGCCGATGTGGAAAAGGCGGCGCTTGCGCTCTCTGATGGATACGATTACGACCGGCGCGGCATCCGTCTCATCCGGCTGGAGGACAGCCTGCAGCTTTGTACGCGCACGGAATATGCCGATTATATCCGCCGTGCACTGGAGACGCGAAAAGCGCCGCAGCTTTCCCAGGCAGCGCTTGAGGTGCTGGCGATCATCGCATACCGTCAGCCGGTGACAAAGGCGTATATCGAGCAGGTGCGTGGCGTCGACAGTTCCAATACCGTCAACACACTTGCGGAAAAGGGACTGATTGAAGAGTGCGGCCGGCTTGACGTTCCGGGCAGGCCGATGCTTTTTCGCACGACGGATGATTTTCTCCGTTCGTTTGGTCTCAGCGGCGTGGCAGATCTGCCGCCGCTGAGTCAGTTCCAGGAAGAGATCGGCGAACAGCTGACGCTGCTGACCGAGCATGAGGAGCCGGGGATGTGAAGATTTTTTTATGGATTGTCGTGGCCTTGGGGGCAGTGCTTGCGCTGCTTTTGGTACCGCGCGTGCGTGTCCGCTTGGAATACAGCGCAAAACAGGCCTTTGTGCGTGTAAAGGTACTTTGCTTTTCAATCCGCATCTTTCCTAAAAAAGAAGGCAAACATAAACAGAAAGATCAATCGTCTGCGGGGAAAAAAGCGCCCGTGGGAGAAACAGAGCCGCTTGTTAGCGCGGAGATCCTGAAAATAGAAGGAATAGTTCGCGAACTGCTGGACGGCGCGGGGAGGCTTCTGCACGCGGTGCAGATCGATCGACTTGATCTTAACGCTGTTGTCGCGTCGCCGGATGTGGGAACTACAGCGATGCTCTACGGCGGAGCGTGCGCGGCCATGGGTTTGCTTTTGCCGGTGATTGAGAATAATTTCAGAGTCAAACAGCGGGCAATCGCGATAAACGCCGATTTTTCACGCACAGAACCCGCATTTTCCATCCTGATCGAGCTGTCGGCACGGCCGGTCGTACTCATTGCAATCGCGCTTTGCTTTGCAGCGCGTGTTTTTCAAAAAATATTAAAACAAAAGAAGGCGGTGCAGCATGAACAATCATCCGATCGACGAACTCATGTCGACAACCATGCAGAAAATCCGTGAGATGGTGGATGTCAATACCATCGTCGGCACTCCCATCAACACTGCGGACGGCATCACATTGATCCCCATTTCCAAGGCGACCTTTGGCTTTGCCTCCGGCGGCAGCGATTTCGGCGCGAAGAATTTGACTGCTGCAAATCAGCAGCTTATGTTCGGCGGCGGCAGCGGCGCGGCAGTCAACATCGTTCCGGTGGCATTTGTCGTCATATCCGGCGGCAGCGTGCGTATCCTGCCCGTGACGCCGCCGGCAAACACGGCGGTCGACCGCGTCATTGAACTCGTTCCCGAGATGGTTGAAAAAATTACGGAAATGATTCCTAAAAAAGACAAAAAAGGCAATGAGGAGGAAAAAACCTCCGCGTCTCAGCCAGAATAAAGCGTGCTGTCCGCCCATATTTTATGTTATATGGGCAGGCTTGTGTTCGCACCACCTGTCCGCATTGATTATGAAGTGGGCAGGTGGTTTTTTATGATCTACAGGAAACGCGCGGCGTGTTTTCTGCTCATCCTCAGCGTGTTTTGTTCCTGTTTGCCGGCGCAGGCCGCTGTCGGCGTATCTGCGCGCAGTGCGGTGCTGTATGACGCGGATCTGGATGTGGTGCTCTGGCAGAAGGACGCGGATCAGCAGCTGCCGATGGCCAGTACCACAAAGCTGATGACGGCGCTTGTCGCGGCGCAGCACACGCGCCCGACTGACATCGTCACCGCAAAGGCGGAATATCTGCGGGTAGAAGGCTCTTCCATGTATTTGAAAGCAGGGGAAAAGCTTACCATGGGGGAGCTTCTGCACGGACTGCTCCTGATGTCGGGCAACGATGCGGCGCAAACCATTGCCGGGCACATCGCAGGAGGGAACGACTCTTTTGCCGTGCTGATGAACGAAACAGCGGCAGCGCTTGATATGGAGCATTCACATTTTATGAATCCGAGCGGCCTGGACCATGAAGCGCACTATACCACGGCGAACGATATGGCCCTGCTTGCCGACGCCGTTCTGCAAAACGACCTTCTGCGCCAAATCGTTGCGACCAAAAACTATCATGGCCAGGCGCACAACATGTCAAATCACAACCGCCTGCTCTCTCTCTATCCGGACGCTGTCGGTATGAAGACCGGTTTTACCAAAAAATCCGGCAGATGCCTTGTTTCTGCTGCAAAGCGTGACGGAAAAACGTTGATCTGTGTCACTTTGAACGCACCGGATGACTGGAACGACCATATCTCACTGTTTGAATATGGTTTTTCGCTCTATTCTCCACAGGAACTCGTACAAAAAGGGCAGAGGATGGAGAGTGCGAGCGTTGTATCCGGCGTGGTTGCGCGCGCTCCGGTCTATGCGGCCGGATCGCTCAGCGTCAGCCTGACCGAGGAGCAGTGCGCTCAGGTGACGAGCCAGGTGCTCGCGCCGCAGTTTGTATACGCTCCGGTGCATGCGGGCCGGCAGTATGGCGAGCTGCGCTTTCTTCTGTACGGAAAAGAGCTTGGACGTGTACCACTATGCTTTTTGCAGGATGTGCCGGAAGAGCCGGAGCTCACGCTCAAAGAACGGATCGCCCTGATTGCAAAGCGCTTCATTTTTTGGTAAAATGGAAATAACTTATGGTTATTTCTATCGTATGTGCGCCGGTTGTCCGGTAGGGCGAGGCGCGCGCCAGTGCAATGAACATTACATACAATGAGGAAAGGAAACACGCGGCGCCTGCGCGCTGTGTGTTTCGCGGTATGCTGCCGCCCGCTTTTGCGGACGCCGGCGGAAAAGGAGGCGGCGCCGTGGAACGGCTGCAAAAAATCATTGCCGCGCGCGGCGTCTGCTCACGCAGAAAGGCGGAGGAGCTGATCCGTGCGGGAAGGGTATGCGTCAACGGCGCGCCGGCAGCGATCGGCGCCAGCGCGCAGGAAACGGATGAGATCACGATAGACGGGAAGAAGCTTGCCCCTGTGCAGACGTACGAGTACTTTATGCTCAATAAGCCGGAAGGCGTCCTGACAACGAGCGAGGACGACCGCGGACGCAAAACGGTGCTGGATCTGCTTCCGCGGATGGAAGCACGCGTCTATCCGGTGGGTCGGCTGGACTATTTTTCTGGCGGGCTACTTCTGCTGACAAATGACGGCGCGCTGACATATGCGTTAACGCACCCGAAACACAACGTCACGAAAGAGTACGTCGTCCGGGTCGGCGGCATGCAGGACGACAGCGCCGAGCGCCTGGCCAGGCCAATGGAGATCGACGGCTATATGATCCATCCGGCACTTGTGC
>CAKTWY010000097.1 GCA_934630445.1 uncultured Eubacteriales bacterium | reverse complement strand
CGCGCCTGCGCGGCGTATGGACCGATGTATAACTACGGATGTCCTCTGCGGCGCCTGCACGCGGCAGCCGCCCATTGGCAGCCGGCCCCGGCAGGCGAACAGAGCAGCTGAAAAAACGAGAGCAGGCAGAAGCCCAGTTCAGTCTTGTACTGAACTGGGCTTTTTGCAATTGATACCGTTCTCCCTTTTCCCACTTATCTTCACATGGTCAAAGCCCACCCTTTTGTGCGTGCCTGCTTTTGTCCTGACTGCATCGTTTTTCTATTCCGCACATTGATGCGCCTGGCATTTCTTCAGCCTTCGCCGCGTGCAAGGTGTATGATGCGCTGCACAGAAAACTTCCCCTGGATCGCCGCGCCCGGCAGCCCGCCCGGCGGCGACAGCCACTGGCCCGCCAGAACGGCGTTTTTGACGCCTGTGATATACGGCGAAGGATATGGATCCTTTCTGCTGTGTTTTGTGACGGTGAATGCCTGGTTATAGCCCTTATATGCGTTGCAAAAGCGCCTGTAAGTCACAGGCGTCCAGCTGTCGAGAAGGCGGAGCTTCCCGCGCCAAGCGGGAAAGTTCTCCTCGATCTTGGCCTGTGCGCGTGCGGCGAGCGCCGCTTTCCTCACATGGTAGGCGGCGCGGTCCTTCTCATACAGCGCTGTCCAAACGTCGTACGCATCCTCCGTCAGCCCCCACAAAACCTGCACCAGCTGCCGCCCGGTCGGTGAGAAGGAGGGCTCGTACGCATAGGATTTGACGCTCATCCGTCCGGAAAGCCACGTCTCATCCACCAGCTCACCGCAGTCGAGGATCACATCGCCGCCGACGGCGTCGCATGCACTTTCGACCGCATATGCGGCCTGAAACATGCCGTAAACAGGGTAGGCCGCGCGCTGTGCATAGACCTCGCGAAAGACCGCGTCCATATACTGCGGCCCGAGCAGCCTGGAAAAGGTCACATCCGGGTCGCAGGCAAGGATAAAATAATCCCCCTCCACCTGTTCGCCGCTTTTCAGGAGCAGGGAGATGGCGCGCTCGCCCTGCAGACAAAGCTTCTCCGCCTCAGCATTCGGCTGCCACCGGCCGCCCAGCTGCGTAAAGCGCACGCGCATCCGTTCCGCCATCGCACGCGAGCCGCCCGCCGGGATGCCGCCGTCTCCGCCCACAAAATTGCCGTATGCCATGGGAAAGGCGCTCGCCATCGACTCCTTTGGGCAGAAGTCGGTGAGCACCGCGCGGATCAGCGGATGACGAAAACGCGCAGCAAGATCCGCCGTGTCCATCCCCGCATAACGCCTGAACACACGCAGCGCATTTGCGGACGAGGCGGCGAGTTTCAGGAGATCAAACGGCCGCATCAGTTCGCCCGGCATATCGGCGGGTATGGTGATGTTCCGCGCCAGCCTGACGCCGGCGATCAGCCGCCCGATCTCACGCGCATCCTCCGGCGACAGGGTCAGCAGCTCGCGCTGCGTGCGCCCGACGTCCTTCCACAGGGTGATCGTCTCGCCCCGCAGGCGCGAAGTGTACATCGCGTCCATATGGTGCACCGGACGCGTTCCAAGCGCGCCGGTCTCCTTCCAAATATCGTGCAGCGCACTTTTTCCGGACGTTCCCATCATCCAGTGGATGCAGTTGTCGATATGATACCCTTCGCGATCCCATCCTGTGCATTCGCCGCCCGGCACGGCGTTTTTTTCACAGATCACAGCCTGATAGCCGGCCTTTTGCGCATAAATACCCGCGGTGAGACCGGACACGCCCCCGCCGGCAATGACGATCTTTTTCATCGTTCACTCCGTTTGGTCCGGCTCGGGCACAGCGTCGCGCTGCGCGCCGAAAATCGCTTCGGCAAACTGCATAAAGGCATTGTTGTTGACAATGGCGATCCCCTGTCTGACGTCGCCGAGCAGCAGCAGTGTGTCGCCCGGTTTAATACCGAAAACCTCGCGCGCCTCTTTCGGAATGACAATCTGCCCCTTTTCCCCAACTTTCGCCGTCCAGGCATATTTCCCCTCGACCGGTGCTTTCATCGCATCCTCCAAAGTATGAATTGTATGTTTTGTATAATTTATCATACTCTTTCATTTCCATGCTGTCAAGAAAGTTCCTGCCTGCTTGCCGTTTGATTCATAAATTTGGCAATTTCGACGTTGACTTTCGAACCGCATCTGATATACTGAAACAGATGTGTCAAGACACATCTGTTTACATGCTGCTTGTCATAAAAATCAGGCACGACACGCATCCGCCTGTACGGCCGAAAATGGGGGAAATTCAACATGCTCAACCGGAACAAACACCTTTATAACCTCGTTGTCTGCGCGTTGCTGTGCGCGGTAGGGATCATCATCCCGACCTTTTCTCCGATCAAAATACTCATCGAGCCCGCTTCATTTACGCTTGCAAGCCATGTTGCGGTCTTCATCGCAATGTTCATCTCTCCCGTCTGCGCCGTCGCCGTATCGCTCGGTACAACGCTCGGTTTTTTCCTGGGCGGGTTCCCGCTCGTGGTAGTCATGCGCGCGCTGACGCATGTGATTTTCGCACTGGTCGGGGCGATGATCATCCGGCGCGACCGTACGCTGCTCAAAAGTCCTGTGCGCTCAACGCTCTTCTCTTTCGGCATCGGTGTGCTGCACGGCGTGTGCGAAGTCGCGGTGACGATCCCTTTCTTCTTTGCCGGGATGCTGCCGGCGGCAAACTACGACAAGGGTTTTATGACCTCTGTTATCCTGCTCGTCGGCGTGGGCGCAGTCATTCACAGCATGGTGGACTACGCCATCTCCTATTTTGTCTGGAAGCCGCTCGAGCACCAGGTCGCGCCGATCCTCAGCACATCTGCGAAACGCGTTGCCGTCTCGCACTGAATCCTGACGGAGCACGCCTCTCTTGAGAAAAGCCCCTGCCGACGAGATGACTGCGTCGGCAGGGGCTTTTTTGTTCAGCCCATTCCTGTGAACTTTCTATTTTGTTTTTGGGCAGAGCCAACACCGTCATGTGCTGGCGGCTCCGACCGCTCATGAACATGATAGCAGCCGAGTCCTTTTACTCATTTCATAATTAATGCCAATCCTGCCCCGCATACAAGCATCCCCACCCATTGCCGCATGGTCAGCGTCTCCTTATAAAAGCATACTCCGACAAGCGCTAATACACAGGCCAGTGCAATACTGGCAAGCAGATTGGCAATGCTGATGTTCCATCCCGCACGATAGACACATAAAAAGCCAAATTCCAATCCCACAATAGCAATGCCAAGCGCATATGTCGTCCAGCCAGCCTTGGAAAGCTCGATGATCAAATTTTTTTGCTCACTTGTAATAAAAAACATAATAACCGCACATATCATTGCGATCAGATAGGACGCAGATAAAGAAGCAAATAAATTGATATTTTGCGGTGTGGACTTCGCACTAATGTTATAAATGGTATTGGCTGTCACAACCATTATGATCGGCCACAGCATATTCCACATAAAAAGCACCTCCAAAAATGCACCTACCGCACAAGACAGCCTTGTGCGGTAGGTGCTCACCCGATATATTCCAATAGCCGCAAGATACATATACCGTCTGCGGTGGAACAGTCATGCAATTTAAGACGTGCCGCCCAAAAAAGCCAGCCCACGTGGCAATAACTGATCCGCATTCCACTCCCAAGGGTATCTGCACACGCTCAGACGTTGAACAGCAGCTCCGCGTAAGTCGGGATGGGCCAGTAATCAGCCGCCACCTCGCACTCCAGCCGATCGCCCGCCGTACGCAGCGCTTCCATGGCCGGAAGGATTTTGTCGTTTATGTACCGCGCGCGCTCGCGCATGCTGCCGATCGCTTCGGCCGCCTCAGCGCAGTGCTGGAGCTTCTCCACCGCTTCGTTCGCCGTCTCAATGTCCTCAGCAAGCGTCCGCGCCGCCTTTTCGATCGAGGCGGACGCGAGCGGGAGCTGCGTGCTGCGCATATTGACGATGGTCTCCGAAAGCGCGCCGAGGTATTTGACCGCGGCGGGCACGATCTCACGCCTTGCCATATCGAGCATCGTGAGGTATTCGATGCGCATGGTCTTGACATAATTTTCAAAGCCGATCTCACAGCGCGCGTTCAGCTCCGTGCGGCTCAAAACATTGTGCCGCTGCATAACGGCGATGTTTTTCTCGTCCGCGAGGGCCGGAATCGCGTCGACGGTGGATTTCAAGTTCGGCAGGCCGCGGCGCGCGGCCTCCTCCACCCACTCCTGCGAGTAGGAATTTCCGTTGAAGATGACGCGCTTATGCGCCCGGATGACGTCGCGTACGATAAGGCTGATCTCTTCTGTGCGCTCCTCGGCGCGCTCAAGCCGGTCGGCAATGCGCGAGAGCGTTTCTGCGACGATGGTATTCAGCACCGTGTTGCAGTCCGCGATCGCCTGCGACGCGCCCGGCATGCGGAACTCGAACTTCTTGCCGTCAAATGCAAACGGCGAGGTGCGGTTGCGGTCGGACGCATCGGCCGGAAGCGGCGGCATGGTGGGCACGCCGATCTCCAGCTTCCCGCTGCCGCGGCCGGAGAGGGGGCCTCCGCTCTCCGCTTCGAGCAGGATCTCATAAAGCGGCTCGCCGAGGAAGATCGATACGATCGAAGGCGGCGCTTCGTTCGCGCCGAGACGGTGGTCGTTCCCTGCGCCCGCTACCGTCACGCGGAGAAGATCGGCGTATTCGTCGACCGCCCAGATGACAGCGCACATAAAGAGAAGAAAGCGCGCATGCTCCTGCGTCGTCTTTCCGAAATCGAGAAGATTGCCGCCCCCGAGGACATTCGGCGACCAGTTGTTGTGCTTGCCCGAGCCGTTGACGCCCTGAAAGGGCTTTTCATGCAGGATGCAGACAAGATCGTGCCGCAGCGCGACTTTTTTAATTGTCTCCATAATGAGCTGGTTGTGGTCGCAGGCGATGTTGGCTGTGGTGTAAATGCTCGCCAGCTCGTGCTGCGCGGGCGCGGCCTCGTTGTGCTCCGTCTTGGCGGAAACGCCGAGCTTCCAAAGCTCTTCATCCACCTCGCGCATATAGCGCTTGACGCGCTCTTTGATATTGCCGTAGTAATGGTCGTCCATCTCCTGGCCCTTGGGCGCCTTCGCGCCAAAAAGCGTGCGCCCGCAGAAGCGCAGATCCTTCCTGCGGTTGAAAAGTGCGCGGTCGACGAGAAAATACTCCTGCTCCGGGCCGACATAGGAGACAACGCGCTGCGCCCTCTCGTCTCCCAGAAGGCGCAGAACACGGATCGCCTGCTTCGACAGGGCCTCCATCGAGCGCAGAAGCGGCGTTTTCTGATCGAGCGCCTCGCCGGTGAACGAGCAGAATGCCGTGGGGATGTAGAGGGTATTGTCCTTGACAAACGCGGGCGAGGTGCAGTCCCACGCCGTATAGCCGCGCGCTTCAAACGTCGCGCGCAGACCTCCCGAAGGGAAGCTCGACGCGTCCGACTCGCCGCGCACAAGCTCCTTGCCGGAAAACTCCATGATCACGCGCCCGTCGTCCGTCGGGGAGATAAAGCTGTCGTGCTTTTCGGCGGTTGCGCCGGTCATGGGCTGGAACCAATGGGTGAAATGCGTCGCGCCCTTTTCGATCGCCCAATCCTTCATGGCGTTTGCCACAACCTCCGCCACCGATGGATCGAGCCCGATCCCCAGCTCGACTGTCCGCCGCAAAAGCTGGTAGGTTCCCTTTGGCAGGCGCTCGCGCATGGCCGCGTCATTAAAGGCGCTCGAGCCGTAGATGGAGGACAGATTCTTTGCGTATTCAGTCGTTTCGGTGATCATTTGAACATCCTTTCCCGCCGTTGCGGTGGTTATATAATGCCTGTCACGGTCTCGCCCATTTCTGCCGTTCGAGCGCGCTGCGCCTTATCTGGCGCTGAGCGTAAACGCCGCCTCCACGCGCGGAGCGCCGTCCATTCCTGAAAGACAGACATAGATCTGACGATCCGCCTGCGCGCGCGCGACGGCCAGCGTTTCGTCCGGCCTGCTCTCCTGGAGATAATTGATCTGCACGGAGGATACGAAGCTGTCCGGAAAATGGTGCAGCTGCGCGCCGTCACAGAGCATCTCCACTGCCTTGACATTGTTCATGTGTCCGTTCAGGTCAATAAAGCTGTAGCCTACGCGCCGGTTTTCAATGAACTGCATCTGCTCCGGAACGGAAAAATGCCCCAGCAGTTCTCCCCCGTCGAGCTTTTTCGCCTGGATACCGACGCGCTCGGCCGCGGCGGACGGCTTTACGATCCCACGCGTTTGAAAATCCGCCGTGACCCAGGAGGTAATCGCGCTGCCGATCGCCTCGTCAGCGCTGCGTATGTCCATATCGCGGTACCACTGCACACCCTTGACGCCTCGGTGCCACGTGCTGATCTCCAGCTGTTCACCGTGGCGGATCGGGCGCCTCAGATAAAACTTCTGCCGCACGAGCATCCAGAAGATGCCGTCCGTCTCCATCATATGCTCGCGTGAAAAGCTGCTGCGCTCAGAGTCGAGCGTCGCCACATCCTGCAGGCATTCAAACAGCGCCGAAGGGCGCATACAGTCGTCAAAGCCGCACTGCGGTGAACCGACCGCAAATTCTTTCGTATAGCTCATCGTTTTTAAGCCCCAACCGCCTTTGCAAAAACGTCGATCACATAGTCGATATCCGCACGTGTCACGCCGTAATGCGTAGCGAAGCGCCACGCGCCGATATAGCCGAGCGACGTAACGATGCCGCTGCGGGCAAACGCCTCCTGCAGCGCCTCGTCCGAGACGCCCGTTTTGTTGGTAAAATACACCAGGTTGATGTGGACCATCGGGAGATTGACCTCCACACCCGGAATTTCAGACAGCTTTTTGGCCAGATACTGCGCGTTTTCATGATCCTCCGGCAGGCGCTTTGTCATATCGCGCAGTGCGATGATGCCGGCCGCGCCGAGGATGCCGCACTGGCGCATGCCGCCGCCGAGAATTTTGCGGTTTTTGCGTGCACGGGCGATAAACTCCCGCGTTCCGCACAGGACCGATCCCACCGGGGCGCACAGCCCTTTGGACAGGCACACATCCACAGAATCCGCGTACTGCGCGATGTCGCGCCCCTCGACGCCAAGATATGCCGCAGCGTTAAAAAGGCGCGCGCCGTCCAGATGCACCTTGAGCCCCCGCTCGTGCGCGAGCGCGCTCATGCGCTCCATATACGACAGCGGCAGCACCGCGCCGCTCGAATGTGCGTTTTCCAGGCACAGCAGCGTTGTGGGCGGGTTGTGGATATCCTCCGTACGGATGCGCGAGAGAAAATCCTCCTCCTCCATGCGCCCGTACACCTGCGGCACCGGGCGCATCGAAACGCCTGAAAGAATGGCCGACGCGCCGACCTCATGCTGGATGACATGCGCGCCCTCGTCTAAAATAATCTCGTCGCCGCGGCGCGTGTGCGTCATGATCGCCAGCTGGTTGCCCATCGTGCCGGAAGCGACGTACAGCGCCGCCTCCTTCCCTGTCATTTCGGCGGCCAGCTGTTCGAGCCGGATGATCGTCGGATCATCCTGATATACGTCGTCGCCCACCTCGGCGTTTGCCATGGCGCGGCGCATTTCATCGGTAGGCTGGGTGACGGTATCGCTCCTCAAATCAATTTTCTTCATCTTTATCTTTCTCTCCTGTTTCTCTGTTTGCGCTGCACACAGCGCACGCCCAAACGGAACTTTCACAATATGATTATTATACTATCGCCCAATATGCTTTTCAAGTGTGGGATATGACGGAAATTACACATATCGGCGCTTCTTGTCTTGTATTTATGTGTCCGCCGCGCTATACTTTAAATAAAGTATTTTGGACGGCAGAGCCCGCGCAATGTCCGCATGTGCGCTGCGTCCGGCGTGCACAACACGTAAAAGCGAGTGAGAAAGGGTGTTCCTGATGAAAAAACGATTCCTGGCGCTGCTCCTTGCATGTATGATGGTTACGGCGCTCTGCCCGCGCACCCTGGCGGCCGATCCGGCCGACTTCCCGCCCATGGAAGAGTGGAGCGATGAAAAATGGGTCATCTCAGAGCAGTGGACGGACGCCGACTGGCAGGCCTATTATGACGCGCAGATGGAGCGCGAGCGCCGTCTCGAACTCCAGCAAATGGGCGCCACGGTCATGGACGGCGTCAACGTCAAAGTCAACGGTTCCTTTTTGTCCTTTGCAGGCGCGCCCGCATACGAAGAAGGCGGCTGCACGATGGTGCCGGCGCGCGCGCTTTTTGAAGCGCTCGGCTATACATATGCGGAAGAAGGGCATGCTGCGCGCGCCGTACTCGGTGATAAAAGTCTCTCCTTTGCCGCGGACATTTCCCTTTATACGCTGAACACCGCGCAGGGCGCTTCCGTCCTCGAAGGAGCAAAGGCCGTACGCATGAACGACGGCTCTCTCTTTGTTCCCCTCCGCCTTGTGTGCGAGGCGCTCGGCTGCCGCGTAACATGGGATTCCTATTATGAGATCGCGTATGCCGTCGACCTCGACGCCCTGGTCCGCTCGATCGATCAAAACTTTACCATCCTGAACGCACTGCTCGCGGCCGAGCCGCTCCCCACCGCCCCGGCTAAACGGCTGGACGGCAGCATTGATCTGACCGCGGTTCTTTACGGCGACGAAAAGGACGACAAGCTCAGCCTGCACTTTGATATCGGCGCGTTTGCTGACGCCTCCGCGCTGGACATGGAGGGCAGCTTCACGCTGGACGCCGATGATTTTTCAGACAGCTTTCTCGCACTGCTGGACGAGGAGGAGCGGGCAGATTTTGACCAGTTCGAGCGGGTGCCCTTTGAAATAATCGTCGATTATGCCGCCGGCGTCGCCTATGGCAAATCGCCGCTTTTCTCTATGATCGACCCGTCCATTCCGGATGGGCTCTGGCATGCGAACTACTCTTTTCCTTATCTTTTCTCCAATCCGATAGCGGATCCGAATGTTTTGGGCGCTTCTACGATTGGTAAGGCATTGCTGACACAGGCTTCAACCCCCTTTGTATCCGACATTTGGGAACAGGCGACACAAGCCGCCCAATACATGAAGCTCTTTGCGGGCGACGACCTTTTTCATACAACAACGAACGGCGCGCGCACGGTTTACAGCGCAAAACTCGATACGCTTGCCTTCGGCCTGCGCGCCGCGCAGCTTGGCATAAACGGCCTGGAAGAATTCGGGGAGCTTTTTGATCTTTCCACGCCGCCCGCGCTCGACTATGCCGTTTCCTTCGCTGTGGAAAGCGGGGTACTGGACGATTATGCCGTGTCGTTTGCGTTGTCTGTTCCGGGTGCGGTTCCCATGCGTCTGTCTTTCGACGTCAAGGGCGACGCGCGCAGCTACCAGGCCTCCTGCGCGTTTGCCGGCCGCTACATCGGAAAGCTCACGATGGAATCCGACTTTGAACTGTCCGATACGTCCGCCAGTCCGCGCACCGAGCCGCCCGCCGGAGAAAAGCGCTGGGAGCAGACCGCTCCGGCCCTCCCGACGCTCGACTGAAGCAAGCCGATCAAACCATAAAGCAGGCGCAGCACCTTG
>CAKTWY010000096.1 GCA_934630445.1 uncultured Eubacteriales bacterium | reverse complement strand
TCATAAATCAGCTGTTCTCTTGCGCAGGCGGAGCGGCTTTGCTATCATATGTTTTAGAAATTAGAATTTAAAATGGTGATGACATGAAACTCGGAATTGGGATCGATACGGGGGGCACTTACACGGACGCAGTGCTCTATGATTTTGAAAGCAAAACCATTCTCGCCGGCACAAAGGCGCTCACGACGAAAAATGACTTGTCTGTCGGTATCCTGGGGGCGATCGACGCGCTTCCGGCGGATCTGGTCAGGAAAGCGGAAACGATTTCCCTTTCGACGACCCTTGCGACAAACGCCTGCGTCGAGGACAAAGTCGGACAGGCAAAACTGATTTTTTTCGGCGGAGACAAAAAGGTGATCGACCGGTACGGAGGAGCATATGGCCTGCCCCCTTCCGGGGATATGTACATCCAGGAGAGCTTTACCAGGTTTTCCGGTGAGATCGAGCGCGAGCCGGATTGGGAATTGTTCCGCGCCCAGTTGAAGGAGCGCTTTGCGCACTGCGACGGCGTCGGGATTGTCGAAATGAACGCCATGCGCAATGGAGCCGTGGTTGAAAAAAAGGCCAAGCAGATCTTTCAGGAAAGCTATAAGATCCCGGTCGTGTGCGGGCATGAGCTGTTTTCCGAGCTGAACTGTCTGCAGCGGGCATCCAGCACGCTTTTGAACGCCGGTCTGTTCCCGGTGATCAGCGACTTTTTGGCCGCTGTGAAAAAAGCGCTCTCCGCACGCGGGATCCATCCTGAGGCACTCGTGATCGTGCGCAGCGACGGCAGCCTGATGTCGGAGGAATTTGCCGCCCTGCGCCCGGTAGAAACGCTTCTGTGCGGACCTGCCGCGAGCGCCGTCGGCTGCACAAAGCTGACCGACAGCCCGAACAGCATTGTCGTAGACATGGGCGGCACGACGACGGATATTGCCCTGGTGAAAAACGGCGCGCCCGTGACGGTGACGGACGGTGTTTCCATCGGAAGATGGAAGACCTTCGTGGATGGGCTGTATGTGAAAACCTTCGGTCTGGGCGGTGACAGCGCGGTTCATTATGATGAAAAAGAATTGTTTTTGGAGCCTTACCGGGTGATTCCACTGTGTATCGCTGCCAAAGAGTATCCTTCCATCACGGAGGATCTCAAAAAGCTCCCGCTGAAAAAGCACACGCATTTCCTGTATGAGCATTATGTTCTCATGAAAGACATCGGCGAAACCCCGGGATACACGGACGAGGAAAGGGCACTGTGCGCCGCGCTGAAAGAGAAGCCCCTGCCCGTCGCCGAAGCGGCACAGGCAGTCGGGAAGGATATTTATACACTTGATGTGAAACGGCTGATCCGGAACGGCGCCGTGCAGCTGTGCGGACTGACACCCACCGACGTGATGCATATCCGGGGCGATTTCAGCGGTTATGACCGCGAAGCGTCTCTGCTCGGCGCGCGCTTTGCCGCCCATAATCTTGGACGATCCGTTCAGGAGGTCTGCGATCTGGTATACGACGCGGTGAAGCGCAGGCTGTATATCCATATCGTCGAGGCGCTGCTTGAAAACAAGTATGCGCAGTATATGAAAAACGGCGTCAGCCGGGAGGTCGCGCGCTTTATCGAGGAAAATTACGAGGCTGCAAGGAGCGGAAAGCGGGATGCGATGCTTTCAACCATGTTCCGAACGGATTATTCCCTGGTAGGGGTCGGCGCGCCGATCGGTATTTTCTTAGAGGATGTGGCTGAAATGCTCGGCACGCGCGCCATTATCCCCCAATATCACGAAGTCGCCAATGCGCTGGGGGCGATCGTCGGCAGCGTCAGCGCGTCCTGCTCCGTGCAGATCAAGCCCGACAGCGGCGCGGAGGGCACGGCGGGATATACGGTTTTCGGAAACGGCGGAAACAGGGTTTTCAAAAAGCTGGAGGACGCAGCCGCGTTCGCACTTTCGGAAGCGGAACAGGGTGCAAGGGCCGAAGCGCTGCGGCGCGGGGCAAAAGGGAACATTGCAGTTACCTCGTCTCTTTCCGCCGAAGAGGCGGAAGCGAAGGACTGCACCGTTTATCTGGGAAGCGTGGCCACAGCCTGCGCGGTCGGAACGATGGGGTTCTAGCATAAGCAAGCGTACAAAGGATCCGCTGCATTTTGCAGTGGATCCCTTTTTGATTATACATTTAGATATTTATCTAAATATATCTTGACAGAAGTGCTGCTGTCTGCTATCATACGTTTAGATAAATATCTAAATGTATGGAATGAGGGAAGGTAAATGGGCTTTCAGCAGACATTCAAGGCGCTGTCCGACCCGACGCGGCGCGAGATCCTCCGCCTCCTGCGCGGCGGTGCGCTTCCCGCTGGGGAGATCGCGGCGCATTTCGATGTGTCGGGCGCGACGATCTCGCATCATCTTGCAGCTCTGCGTGAGGCGGAATTGATACTAGATGACAAAAGGGGCAAATATATTTATTACGAGCTCAATATGTCCGTGGTCGATGAGCTGCTGGAATGGATCACGGGCCTGAAAGGAGAGGCGAAATCGTGAAATTGAAAATTACAAAATTACAGATCCTCGCATGGGCGCTGTCGTTTCTGCCGCTGATCGCCGTCGCGGCGGTCTACAGGGTGCTGCCCGCGCAGATCCCGATGCACTGGGGTTTTGACGGCGCGGTGGAGTACAGCGCGAAATATCAGCTCTGGCTCGTGGCCGGCATGGCGCCGCTTTTCGGCGCGCTGTTCTTTGTCCTGCCGCTGATTGACCCGAAGGGCCGCAGCTATGACAAGTTCCGCGGGTCGTATGACCTGTTTCAGATCATTATGATGCTGTTCCTCCTGGTGGTGACGGGTGTCGTTATCACCGAGAGCCTGCGCCCCGGCACGGTCAATGTCGCTACGCTCGTGTGCGCGCTGTGCGGAATTCTTTATATCGCGCTCGGAAACATGATGCCGAAGTTTCGGCAGAACTTTTTTTGCGGTTTCAGAACGCCGTGGGCACTTTCCAGCGAAGCGGTGTGGACGCGCACGCAGCGTCTGGGCGGTCAGCTGATGTTTGCAGCCGGGTTTGTCGCGCTGGCCGGCGCTTTCCTGCCGGGCGACATGTGGCGCATGTTGGCACTTTTCGTGCCGCTCGCCGTCGCTGTCCTGCTGCCGGGTGTAATGAGCTATATCTGGTACCGCAGGGAGCAGGAGCGGCAGGAGGAACCGTAAGGCGGGGCGCGTAAACATTTATGCACACATTTGCACGTGCGCCTTTTGCTTTGGACAGCGGCATGCATGTATGCAGAGCGTGAATTTTCTCTAAAAATCGTGATTTTTTCCATTGCGCGTTGAGACCGTGCCCTATATAATATGGGTAGTTTGATGAAGTGAATATGGATCAGCGTGCGGTTTGGCGCTTTTGCGCCGCCAGGGAACGCCGGTGAAATTCCGGCACAGTCTGACCTCTACTGTAATTGACGACGAGGAAGCATCATGCCATTGCCCGTTTGCGGGTGAGAAGGCGCTTTCAAGGATGACTCATAAGCCAGGATACCTGCCGCAGCGCTTTCGAATCGCTCTTAGGTGGGGAGCGTCGGCACGCTTGTTTCTTTTAGGCAGCCTTCCCTCGCCGGGGAGGGCTGTTTTTTATTTTAGGCTGACGGCCCGTCTGTGTCAGATGGAAGGTGTTCAGGAGGTACGTTATGAAATTTCGTCGTTTTAACGCATTGATTTTGACCGTTTGTATGATGATAGGCATGATCCCTGCGGTGCATGCGCAGGATGCGTCGCTCGACGGGATCATCGCGGACACCGCCGCTTATCTGCAAAGAGCGGTACCAGAGCCGCAGATCGCTTCGATCGGCGGGGAGTGGGCCGTGATCGGCCTGCGCCGCAGCCGGGCCGACGTGCCCGAGGCGTGGTACGCCGCGTATATCGAAAACGCGTTCCGCCGCCTTGAGGAGACAGGCGGTGTTCTTACGCGCAATAAATATTCCGAGTATTCGCGTCTCGTTTTGGCGCTCACCGCGCTGGGTGTTGATCCGACCGATTTCGGCGGTCACGATATCCTTTCAAACCTGGCAGATCTTTCAGATATTAAAAAACAGGGCGTGAACGGCCCGATTTTTGCTCTTCTCGCGCTCGACTGCGGGAATTTCCCCGCCCGGTACGACGCGCAGGCGAAAACGCCTGCCACGCGGCGCGCGCTTGTCGATGAAATCCTCTCCCGCGAGCTGCCAGCGGGCGGCTTTGCGCTTGCAGGCACAGCGATCGATCCCGATCTGACGGGCATGGCTCTCACGGCGCTTGCGCCGTACCGCGACGATGCGGCAGTCGCGGCGGTGTGTGCGCGCGCGCTTCAGGCACTCGCGCAGGCGCAGCTTCCAAACGGCGGCTTCGCCTCCGAAGGCAGCGAGACATGCGAAAGCGCAGCGCAGGTGGTTACGGCGCTTTCCGCTTTCGGCATCGACTGCCGCACGGATGCGCGTTTTCAGAAGGGCGCCGACGGAGAGCGTGCAACGCCGCTCGACGCGCTGCTGGCATTCTATACGCCGGGCAAGGGCTTTTGCCACATCGCGGGCGGCGGGAGCGACCTGATGGCGACGGAGCAGGCGCTTTACGCGCTTGCGGCATATCAGCGCCTGATTGACGGTGAAGCCGCGCTTTACGATATGACGGATACGCATATTGTCCGCGACGCATCATACGCAGACCTGACCGGGCACTGGGCTGCGGCGGAAGTGCAGGCACTGCACGGGCTGGGCATTGCCGGAGGCGGCGCATTTTTGCCCGACCGCGCGGCGACGCGTGCGGAGTTTGCCGCCGCGCTTGCAAATGCCTTCGGCTTTTCACAGAAGACTCTCGACCCGCCTGCATTCGGCGATGTGCCGGACGGCGCGTGGTATGCTCCGTATGTCCGCGCTGCGGCGGCCTGCGGCGTGGTGAACGGGAAGGGCAACGGCCGGTTTGATCCGGACGGTGCTGTCACGCGTGAGGAGGCGATGACGATGCTCGCGCGCACTGCCGCGCTGTTCGGTGCGGATGTCGGACAGGGGGAGGAAGCGCTGCTCAAAGCATTTTCCGACGGAGAGAGCGTGTCACCGTGGGCGCGCGGCGCCGCGGCTTATCTCCTTTCGAGCGGGCTGATGCGCGGTAAGGAGGATGGCCGTCTCGCTCCGGCAGACAATATTACACGCGCGGAGACGGCGGTGTTCATTTCACGCCTTCTCACGGAGCTCGACCGGACGAGCCAATACTGATTTTACGAAAGGAGGCGCGCCGATGCGCCGAAAGAGCATTGCATTCCTGATAGCGGTGAGCCTCGTTTTCACGCTTTTCCCGGCATGCGCGCCCGGCGGTGCGCCCGGAGATGAAAGCGTTCCTGTCACAGCGCAGGACGGCGCCGAAGCGGATGCGCCGGCAGCGGAGATGCCTGAACAGGAGCAGACTCCTGCAAAAACGCCTGTTCAGCCAGAAAATGCAGAAAATATGGAAAATGCGGATGCTTCCGTGCCGCCTGAAAAGAGCGGTCAGGAAGCGGAAGCCGGACCGGATCAGGCAGACGGCGCATCCAAGCCGTCTGTATCCGGTCCGACTGCGCCGAAACCCTCCGATCCCGGGGCAGTTGATCACAAAGAGCATCCGGAAGACGTTCCGCCCGTGGGAGAGCAGCAGCTCCAACAGCCGGAGCCAACGCCGGACAGCCCTGCCTGCACCCTTTCCATCTCCTGCGCGACGGTCCTCGATCACTTGGAGGATCTGGATCCTGACAAGACGGAACTGGTTCCGGACGCCGGTACGATCCTCGCACCGGTCGAGGTCTCCTTTTCAGAGGGGGAGAGCGTGCTTGACGTGCTCAAGCGCGAGACGCGCGCGCGCAAAATTCACATGGAATTTGTCAACACGCCGCTCTACAATACCGCCTATATTGAGGGGATTGCGAACCTCTATGAGTTCGACTGCGGCGAGCTGTCGGGCTGGATGTACCGCGTCAACGGCGAATTTCCAAACGTCGGGTGCTCGCTTTACAAACTCAAAGACGGCGATACAGTCGAGTGGGTCTACACCTGCGACCTCGGCCGCGATGTCGGCGGAGAGGACGTCTCGCAGCGAGGGGGAGAATAGGTGAAGGGCGCGTTTTCCACATATCATCCGCTGATCACATTTTCCTATTTTGCACTGATGCTTGCGGCGACGATGCTGCTCATGCATCCGGTGTATCTCGCATTGTCGCTTTTCGGCGCGCTGAGCTATGCCTTCCTCCTCTCCGGGCGCAGGGCGTTGCGCTTCAGTCTGATGGGGATGCTGCCACTCATGCTCATAACAGCGGTCATCAATCCGCTTTTTAACCATGAGGGCGCGACGATCCTCTTCTATGCACCGTGGGGGAACCCCGTGACGCTGGAATCGATCCAGTACGGCGTTGCGTCGGGCGTGATGTTCGCGGCGATGCTGGGCTGGTTTTCATGCGTGAACGCTGTGATGACGTCGGATAAGATCACGTATCTGTTCGGCCGGGCCGCCCCGTCGCTGGCGATGGTGTTCTCCATGGTGCTGCGCTTTGTGCCGAAGTATCAGGCGCAGCTGCGCGTGATCTCCGCCGCACAGAAAGGCGTCGGGCGCGACGTCTCCAGCGGGTCTGTCCGGCAGAAGATCCATCACGGCGTGCGTATCCTTTCGGTCATGACGACATGGGCGCTTGAGAATGGCATCGAGACCGCCGATGCGATGAAAGCGCGCGGCTGCGGGCTCAAGGGGCGCACGGCGTTCTCACTTTATCGTTTTGAGCGGCGCGATGTCGCGGCAGCGGCGGCGCTGCTCTTCCTCGGCGCGGCGCTCGCGGCGGCAGGGGCTGCCGGCGCGTGTGCGATGCGCTATTACCCGACGGCGCGGATGGCGCCCTTTTCAGCGCTCGCGCTTGCCGCGGCGCTCGGCTATGCGGTGCTGTGCTTTCTGCCGGCGGCGGTCGATCTCAAGGAGTTATACAGATGGAAACATTTCGAGTCTCGCATTTGAGCTTCACTTATCCGCAGGCGTGCCAGCCCGCGCTCGACGACGTTTCGCTTTCAATTGAACAGGGAGAGTTTATAACGATCTGCGGCCGCTCCGGCTGCGGAAAATCGACGCTGCTGCGGCAGCTCAAGCCCTCGCTCGCGCCGCATGGCGCGCGGGGAGGGGAGATCGCCTTCTGCGGCGCGCCGCTCTCCAAGCTCAGCGCACGGGATGAAGCGGCGCGTATCGGCTTTGTGCAGCAGAATGTCGATAATCAGATCGTTACGGACAAGGTATGGCATGAACTTGCTTTCGGCCTGGAGAGCCTGGGCCTGCCAAATGGCGTCATCCGGCGGCGTGTGGCAGAGATCGCGAGCTTTTTTGGCATTCAGGACTGGTTTCATAAAAGCGTGACGGAGCTTTCCGGCGGGCAGAGGCAGCTTTTAAATCTTGCGTCCATTGTGGCCATGCAGCCGGAGGCGCTTATACTGGACGAGCCGACGAGTCAGCTCGACCCTATCGCCGCAGGCGATTTTCTCGATACGGTGCGCAAAATCAATCTGGAGCTGGGCGTAACGGTCGTCATGACCGAGCACCGGCTGGAAGAGGTGCTCCCGATGTCCGACCGCGCGGCAGTGCTCGACGCGGGGCGGCTCCTGCTGTGCGCAGCTCCGCGCGAGATCGGCGCTCAGCTGCACACGCTGGGGCACGAGATGTTCCGCTCCATGCCCACGCCGATGCGCGTATATACCGCGGCGCCGCAGGGGGAATGCCCTGTCACCGTGCGCGAGGGGCGGCGCTATCTCGCCTCGGCGGCGCTTGACGCCGGGCGCGTGCCGCACGATGCCGGGGATGCGCCTGGCGCGCCTTACGCGGCGGAGCTGCGCGGGGTGGGGTTCCGCTTTGAGACGAACGAGCCGGACGTGCTGCGCGGCCTCGATCTGGCAGTGCCGGCGGCGCGCGTGACGGCGCTCGTCGGCGCCAACGGCGCGGGCAAGACGACGGCGCTCTCCGTGCTGGCCGGTTTATACCGGCCCTATCGCGGCAGCGTGAAGAAAAATGCGCGGCGCGTGGCCATGCTTCCGCAGAACCCGCAGGCGCTCTTCGTCTGCAAGAGCGTAGGCGAGGACCTGCTGGAGATGCTGGACGGGGCGGATATGACGGACGAAGAAAAACGCCGCCGCGCCGGAGAAGCCGCCCGCCTGTGCGGAGTGGACGCGTTTTTTATCCGCCATCCGTACGACCTGTCCGGCGGCGAGCAGCAGCGCGCCGCGCTGGCAAAAGTGCTGCTGACCGATCCGGAGCTCCTGCTCCTTGACGAACCCACGAAGGGCATGGATGCGGCGTTCAAGGATATTTTTGCCGGCATCCTGAAAACGCTCACAGCGCGCGGTGTCACGGTGCTGATGGTGTCGCACGATATCGAGTTCTGCGCCGGGCATGCCGATCTGTGCGCGATGTTTTTTGACGGAGCGGTCGTTTCGATGGATGCCCCGCGCCGGTTTTTCAGCGGAAACAGCTTTTATACCACCGCGGCGAACCGCATGGCGCGCGCGCGCCTGCCGGACGCCATTACGGCGGAGGATATCATCCTGGCGCTCAATGCAGGGGAGGAGGCGGCGCATGGATAAGGAAAAACGCATGACAAAACGTACCCTCCTGTCCGCGGCGGTCATTTTTTTACTGGTTCCGGCGACGATCTTCGCAGGCGTGTGGCTGCTGGATAACCGCAAATATAACCTGGTAAGCGTGCTGCTGATTGTCTTTACGATGCTGCCGTTTTTCATCTCCTTTGAACACCGCAAACCGCAGCCGCGCGAGCTTGTCGTGATCGCGTCTCTCGCGGCGATCGCGGTCGCGGGGAGAGGGGCATTTTTCATGCTGCCGCAGTTTAAGCCTGTGGCGGCCATTGTCATCATCGCGGGCGTTTGCTTCGGGCCGGAATCGGGTTTCCTCGTGGGGGCGATGGCGGCTTTCGTGTCGAATTTCTTTTTCGGCCAGGGGCCGTGGACGCCGTGGCAGATGTTCTGTTTTGGGATCATCGGTTTTCTGGCAGGCGTCATTTTTGGAAAAGGGATCCTCCCGCGCACGCGCGCGGCGCTGTGTGTTTACGGCGGCGCGGCGGTGCTGTTTCTATACGGCGGCATCATGAACCCCTGCTCCGTGCTGATGGCACAGGGCACGCTCACGCTGCCGGCGGTGATCGCGTCCTATATCACCGGATTTTGGCCGGATGTGGTGCATGCGGGCGCAACCGTTATTTTTCTCCTCCTGATCGCGCGGCCGATGATGGAAAAGCTCGACCGTGTGCGGATCAAATACGGCCTGATCGAAGAGCGGTAGCGGCCGATATACAATTTCATACTGCGGACGGACAGGGAACTCAAAAAGACTATCTCAGTAACCGTGAGGCGGACGATCCCCGATTTTGCCACTGTGGCGCATGCCATGGGAAGGCCGGGGTGAGGAGGATGCCGAGTCGGGATATCTGCCGCCGCAGGCTTCGGCTCCCCTGAGGGTGGGATCGTCGGAAAGCGCGCGCAGCGGTTCTGCGCGCGCCTGACCGCGTCCTCCCATCCGGGAGGGCGCGGTTTTT
>CAKTWY010000095.1 GCA_934630445.1 uncultured Eubacteriales bacterium | reverse complement strand
TTTTCATGCTCGCGGCGGATGTCCGCGAGCATTTTTTCCAGCCGTGCCTCCGGCCGGCGGCCGTACCAGGGAACGTGGCACAGATGGACATCTGAAAGCAAAAGGATGCGCGGCAAGACTGCACCTCCTGAAAAAACGGCGCGCGGAACGCAAAACGCCCGCGCGCCGTTCATTATTTTCTGTAGTGTTATTCCTTGACCGACCCGAGCATCAGGCCCTTGACAAAATACTTCTGGATGAACGGGTAGACGCAGACGATCGGTATGATGGAGATGATGATCGTCGCCATTTTGAGCGATTCGCCCGTGACGGCGCGCTCGAAAAAGGCCTGGGATGCGGAGGTAAGCTTTTGCAGGTTTTCCTGCAGGGTCAGCATACGCTGCAAAAGCGTCTGGACCGGCAGCAAATTCGTCGACTTGATGTAATAAGCGCCGGAGAACCAGTCGTTCCAGTGATACACGGCTTTGAAAAGCGCGATAACGGAGATGACGGGTTTGCTGATTGGCAGGATAATGCGGAAGAAAACCCCGAGATCCGAGCACCCGTCAAGCTTTGCCGACTCCTCAAGGCTGATGCTGATCCCCTCGAAAAACGTGCGCATGACCATAATATCCCATGCGGCGACAAGAGAGCTGTTAAAAATATAGACCCAGAACGTGTTGAGCATGCCGTAGGTTTTGAAGATCATGTAACTGGGGATGGTGCCGCCGCTGAAAAGCATGGTAAAAATAAAATATTTGCTGAGGAACTTGCGCCCGGGAAGGGTCTTGCTCTTCAGGGCGAACGCGGTCATGGCCGTGAACATTACGCCGAGGAAGGTGCCGAGCACCGTGCGCGCAATGGTGATGCCGTAGGCGTGCATCAGGTCCGCGTCGCGGAAGACCTCCTGATAATTTTCAAGAGAAAATTCCCGCGGCCAGAAGGTGACGCCGCCGTGCGCCGCATCGGCGCCGGAATTGAAGGACAGCGCCAGGATATTTAAAAACGGGAGAATGACCGACAAGCTCAGACAGGCAAGTACCACATTGTTGACCGCGTAAAAAATGCGTTCTCCCCGCGTCGTCATTGAATAATGATGCTTCATTCCGTGCGCCTCCTGATTCTTTCTCTTTCAGAGGGAGGCCGCCGGAACGGCGGCCTCCCCGATGGATCTGTGATTTGCTTCTATAGAGCCTGATCAATTAAAGTGGATCAGCTCCGGAGTCTCGGTGTAGATGCCCTGCAGATACTCTTCAAACTCAACGATCCCCTGCTTCTCAAGAAGCGTTCTGAAATCTGTAAGGATCTTTTCCGCCTCAGCATCACTGGCGGCGAAGCACGCCTGGGTAAACACGTCGACGTGATACTTCGGATCGATAAACTGGCTCAGGCTGGTCTGCAGCGCTTCCGGAGCGCTGCTGAGGAAGCTCGCCGCGGCGACACCGTCGTAATAGGTGATCTTCGGGTCGCCGTAATTCAGGGTCTCCTCCTTGAGGGCCGCCTTTTCAGGATCGAGCTTCTCGCCGAAGTCGTATTCGCCAAAATCTTCATACTGCGCGAGATCCGTATAACCGAGCGGGCGTGCCCAGTAGCTCTCGAGCGCGAAGCAGTTATACTGCAGCGCCGTCTGATAGTCGGTGCTGACGAGATCCAGAAGCTCTTTCTTGATCACAGGCTGGCCCTTATCGTCCAGGTCGTACGTCTTGCCTTCGATACCGTACATCCAGATCAGCTTGCCTTCCTTCGAGGCGAGGAAATCGGCGAACTTGACGATCTCTTCAGGATTCTTCGTGGTGGAGGAAACCGCCCACACGCAGTCGGGCTTCTTTTTCTGCACGAAGATGGAGGAGTCGCCCTGCCAGTCCTTCATATTGCTCAGCGGCACCCACTTGGCGCCGGTGCTGGTCGTCTTATCGACCGCCTGCCACAGCGACATGACCATCATGCCGTAGTGCTCGTTCAGGGCGCCTTCCTTCGCGCGGGCGCCGGACATGGTCAGCGCTTCCGGATCCATCAGGCCCTTGGCAAGCGCGTCGCGCACGATCTTGACCTGCTGGGCAAGGTACGGCGTGCCGGAGATGTGCGTCACTTTACCATTATAAACGTTGAAATAGCTTTCGCGGCCGGCAGAGTAGTTGGCCGACTGATACAGGCTCGGCTCCATGCGTCCACCCCAGATCGTCGGGCCGACCGGAACAACAGGCGTGCCGTTGACGTCGGTGAGGCCCGCGTCCTTCATCTTCTGCGCGGCGGCGTACATCTCTTCCGTGCTGGTGATGCTCGCCGGGTCGACGCCCACTTCTTTGGCGTAATTCTCATTGATGTACATCATGATCGCATCGCGGCGCACGCTGTCCGGCTCGCGGGGGATCTTCATATGCATGAAATAGCCCTTGCCGCCGAACTCTTCGCGCATGAGGAGATTCTGATACGAGTCAACCGGCAGATAGCCCGGCTCAAGATACTTGGAGTAGACCTTCGTATCCTTGATATACGGGATCAGGTCCGTAAACATGCCTTCGCGCGCCGCCTTGCCCAGGACGGTGAACTCCGGACGGCCGGAATGGTCGAGATAGGAATACATCACTTCGCCGATGTCGCCGGAGGCAAAGCTTGTGACCATGACCTCGAGGTCGTCGTTGCCGGCGGTGTATTCCCACTCGAGGCTGATGCCGGTGAGCTCTTTGATCTTCTGGGCGACCTCGTTGTTGAGCTGATCGTCCGGAAGGGAAGTGCCCACGTCGGAGACAAAGCTTCTGCCCTTGATCACACGATCGGCGATCCAGGTGTCGGGCTTGTCATCGGCGGGTTCCTGCGGCGTTGTGGCTGTGCCCGTCGTACCCGTACCGGAAGTGGACGGCGTTTCGGCAGGCTTCTGCGCGCACGCAGTCATCGCGAAGATCATGGTGACCGCGAGCAGTAATGCTAGAATGCGTTTCATTTTGTTCCCTCCATTTTATGAATATATGAGACTGTGAAACGGCTTTTTCAGGCGCTCTACCAGAGCGCGACCTCGGTATACTTGCGGCTGAGCCAGTTTGCAATTACGACAAGGACCAGTCCTGCGACGCCCTGCAACATGCCGACCGCCGTGGCGTAGCTGAAATTGCCCTGCTCCAGACCGGCGCGAATGACAAAGGTATCGAGGATATCGGCGTAGACCATGTTGCCGGCCGTGCGCAGCAGATAGATCTGCTCAAAGCCGGCCTTGAGAATATCGCCGAGCGACATGATAAAGATCAGCCCGATCGTCGGCTTGATGCACGGCAGGGTGATCTTTGTGATCTCATCCCACTTGTTCGCGCCGTCGATCTTCGCAGCCTCGTAATAGCCCGGGTCAATGCCCGAGATGGCCGCGAGGAAGATAATGGAGCTCCAGCCCATCGTCTTCCACAAATAGGAAATAAACATGACCGGATAGAAAAAGTCCTTCTCCATCATGAAGAAGTAGCTCGGATCCGCCCCGAAAGCGCCGCGCAGCTGGTTGATCAGGCCGGTATTCGGCGCGAACACGCGCTCGATGATCGCGGCGACGACGACCCACGCGACAAAGTGCGGCAGGTAGGAGATCGTCTGCGTGACCTTTTTATAGCGGGCGTTGCGGACCTCGTTGAGCATCAGCGCCAATATGATCGGGAACGGGAAGGCCAGGAAGATCTTGCACGCGCTGATGCCGACGGTGTTGATGAGCAGCTGCTTTGCAAACGGATCGTTGAAAAACGCTTTGAAATACGTAAGCCCTGCCCACGGACCGCTGTAGATGCTGGCGTTGAACTTCAGTTCCTTAAACGCGAGAATCAGCCCCGACATCGGCACATAGCAGAAGAGGAATACCGACACCACGCCGGGCAGAAGCATCAGGTACAGGTACTTGTGCTCAACGATGCGCCAGAGCAGGCTGCCGCGCCGGAGCTTTGGCTTTGCGGCGCGCGGCGCGCCGACTGCTTTTGTCTGTGCCATAGGCACCGCCTTTTCTCCGGCAGTTTTTTGTGCGTGATGTTCCTGTCCGCCGCCGGCCGGGCAGGAGCCGGCGGCGCAGCGCGCCCTTCCGGCATGCTTTATGATACCAGACCGGACGGCGCGCCGCTATAGATGCAGCTTTGTTTTCGACTGTACAAATCTTTGAAAATAGTGGAAAGAACCGCGCGCCCTTTCCAAACGGCATAAAACGCAGTAGAATATTACAGAGGGCGGGGCGTAGAATTCTCCACTGACGCGGCGCGCGCTGTGTGTTATATTGAAAGTGAAAACGGAATGCAACACGCGCGAAAGGAGATTGACATGCTGCAATTTTGTGTCGGAACATCGCGCTCGGCCGATCTTTATTCAAAGGATACGCTCGCGCAGCTGCGCGCCGCGGGCGTGACGGAACTGAGCGTGCACGACGGGTTCCTCATGGGCGGGGGCGTTTCAAGGGCGGATGTGGCGCGCCTGCGCGGCCTTCTTGACGAGGCGGGCATACGCGCCGCTACAAGCCACCCGCCGTTCGGATCATGGAACGACGGCTTCAGCACCCTGCACCAGACGAAGGACGCCCTCGCAGAGGAGCTCGACTGGATGCGCGAATTTCTCGCGCGCTGCGGTGTGCTGGGCATCCGCGCCATCCCGCTGCACACGGGCGGGGCAATGCTGCCCGCGTCGAAGGAATGGGAAATTGAGATCGCACGCGCATATGTGCGCGCCCTGCTCCCCGCGGCGGAAGCGGCGGGCGTCGTGATCGCGGTGGAAAACACCAACCACGCCGACCCTGTCGGCTGGGGCCCCGGCGTGCAGGAAAAGGTCGAGATCGACCGCAACCGCTGGGAATACGACGACACGGAAAAGGTCGTCGCGTTTGTCGAGAGCTTTCACAGCCCGTTCGTGCGCGTCTGCTACGACACGGGGCATTCGCACCTGCTGGGCAAGGTGATGGAGGACTTTTACGCCTTTGCGCCGTACACGGCGCTGTTCCATATCCACGACAACGACGGCGCGTGGAGCGACTCTCACCTTCAGCCCGGCTACGGCAACACGCCGTGGTCCGCGCTCCTGGGCGAAATTGAGCGGCGCGGCATGGACGCCCCGCTCTTTATCGAGGCGCGGCCGCAGTACGGCGACACGGCGCTGATGCTGCGCGAGCTTGCGGCCATCGCCGAAGGGCGTGTGGATGTGCTGCCCGGCGGCTTTTTGAGGAAGGACCCCGCGACGGGGCGTATCGTGATCAGGGAGGGTGCGAAATGAGGAAGCTTGGTTATCTGTTCCACGACAGGCACGCGTACGCGCTGCCCTCGGACGCGCACCTCGACGCGCTCGCGCAGGCGGATATCGGCGCGGTGGGCCTTTTCTGGCAGCACGCGGCCGACCGCGACGGGAACGCGCTGCCCGGCTTCGAAGCGCTGCTGGAGCGCATCGCTTCGCGCGGTATGGCGCTTGAAACGCTCGAAGGGCCGGAAGGGTTTTACGACGGTGAAATGCGCGAGGTGGTGCGCCGCCTGATCGCGCTCGCCGGCGCGGCGGGGGTAAAGACCGTCACGCTCACGACGGCGACGGCCTGCACGATGGGCGCGCCCGAGACGTATTTTTCCCTCCTGCGGGAAATCCTCGACGATCTGCTCGCGCACGCGGCGCGCGCGGGCGTCACGCTCGCGCTCAGGAACGGCTTCTTCCCAAAGGAGGGGGCGGACCGCGCGGAGGGCCTGGCGCGCATGGCGGAGGAGCTTTCCGGCGCGCCGTTCGGCCTGTGCCTTGATACGGGCGTATCGAACCTGAGGCGCGCGGTACTGGAGGAATTTTACCTCATGCGGCCGTATCTGCGGCAGATCAATCTGAGCGACAGCATCGGCGGCGTCTGCGACCGCCTGCAGCCGGGCTACGGCGACGCGCCATGGCACGGGCTGGGGCTGGCGCTGGACGGCATGGAGCAGGAGGTGCCCCTCTTCCTGGCCTGCCGCTTTTTTGACGGCGCGCCGGCCGCTGAGGCGGCGCGCGAGACGCGCGCGCTGCTGGATGGACGCGTCTATACGCGCCCCGACGGCGGTGTGATCGGCCGGGCGCATTATACCGGGCGCATCCTCACGCTGGACGCACCGCGCGCGTTCCCTTACTGCGGAAAATAAGCGTGCGAAGCGGCATTCAGCCTGCCCGGCTTTCCGCGCGACCCTGCGGCAGCTGTTTTGCGCAGGAAGGCAGGGCAGAGGCCTGCTTCATACATCACAGAGAGGGGGAAGACATGCATGCGGCGCTTCCGGCGCTTTCTCATCGCGAAGTCGAACAATATCAAGATCGTCAACAAGCTGATCGTCTTCAACCTCTTTCTCTGCATCCTGCCCATCATCGCCATCAGCCTTGTGCTCAACAGCCAGATCGAGACGAGCATCCGCGCCGAGCAGAGCCGCGCGTATGAAAACGATATCAACAACTACCTCTCCGCGCTGAATGTCGAGCTGACGGAGTATATCAATATGGCCAGCCGCATTGCGGGCGACGGGCAGGTGGTGGACTTTCTTTACACGCTGGGGCAGCTTGCGCCGGACGACTACTACCGCAGAGCGGCTGCGATGCAAAACGTCATCAACGCGCAGCTTGAGCAGAAGAAAGACTCCGTGTGCAAGGACGCAAACCTCTTCATCAGCGCCGCGCTGCCCGCGGCGTACGCCACGCGCGTCTCTACCGCGCGCGTGGCCGAGGCCGAGGGCTGGTATGCCGATTACCTTGCCATGCAGCCCGGAGAAGACGGCTTTTTCTTCGTCACGAGCCAGCCGGAAGGCAATTACTATTCCATCATCAAAAATGTATACAGCGCCGACGGGCCGTATGGCGAATCGCTTGGCTTTGTCAAGCTCGACCTTCTGCTGGAAAGGCTGTGCTACCACCCGGCCTGGTCGGGCGGGCAGCCCGGCATGACGCTCCTGATCACGTCGGCCGACAACCGGGAGGTCTACTACGCAAAAGGGCAGTCCGCCTTTCAGATACGCGCGGCCGAAGCCGCGCGGCTGACCGAGGGTACGTCCGGCGCCGTCTTCATCGATCACAACCGGCTGCTTTTCCACAAGGAGGTCGCCCGCACGGGCTGGAACGCGTACTTTCTGATCGACGACAGCCTCGCGCTCAACAAGATCTCCGAGGTGCGCTCGCTCGTGATACTCCTCGGGGCGGCGCTCTTCACGCTGGCAGTGCTGCTCTCCATGGTCTTCTCACGCATCTTTTCCGGGCGCATCAACCGCCTGATCTCAAAAATGGACCGCGTCAAGGGCGGCAATTTCGACATTCTTGCCTCGGACGTGATCGACGGCGACGATGAAGTTGCGACCATTGACCGCAACTTCAACGACATGGTGAAGATGCTCAAAAAGCTGATCGACGACAACTACGTCCAAAAGCTCTCCACCAGGGAAGCGGAGCTGAACGCGCTGAAATTCCAGATCAACCCGCACTTTCTATTCAACACGCTGGAGACGATCAACGCCATGTCGACGGAGCTGGGCGTGAACCAGATCGGCGTCATCAGCCAGAAGCTGGGGGAGATGTTCCGCTACAGCCTGAACGTCAGCCCCGGCGAGCTGGAGCTGCTGAAGAACGAGCTGCGCCACGTGCGCAATTATGTCGATATTCAGAAGATCCGCTTTGACGATATGTTCGACGTCGTTTACGAAGTTCCGGAAGAATTCATGACCTGCCGGGTGATGCGCTTTATCCTGCAGCCGATCGTGGAAAATGCGATCAAATACGGGGCGGAGCAGTCCGGAGAGGCGTGCGTGATCCGCCTGGCGGCGCGCCGCGAGGGCGAAGCGCTGCTCATCGAGGTGTCCGACAACGGCCCGGGCATCGCGCCGGAGGAAGTCGAACGTTTGAACCGTATGTTCTGCGAAGACGCGCCCGAGCCGTTTGTGAACCGCGGCGGGCATGGCATCGGCATGAAGAACGTAAACGCCAGGATCCGCCTCGCCTGCGGGGCGGACTACGGCCTGCGTGTGGACAGCACACCCGGACAGGGCGCGCACATCCGCATCCGCGTGCCGTACTATAACGAGCGCTGATATTGCGCCGGAGGGGGAAGCAGCATGTACCGTGTCCTCGTCGTCGATGACGAAAAATGGATCCGCCGCGGTGTGGTCAACAAAATAAACGCCTTCTTTCCCGGGAAATGTGAGGTGGAAAGCGCCCCGGACGGCGCAGCGGCGCTCTCACTCCTGCGCGAGAGTGCCTTCGACCTTCTTGTCACAGACATCCGCATGCCGAAGCTCGACGGGATCGAGCTCGCGCGCACGGCGCGGGCTGAATGCGCGCAGCTCGAGTGCGTCATCATCTCCGGCTATGCCGACTTTGTATACGCCGAGCAGGCGCTCAACATGGGCGTGGCGGGCTATATCCTCAAACCCATCCAGGACGAGCAGCTGACGGAGACGCTGCAGAAGGTGTTTTCCCGCATCGATGACGAGCGGCACAGGCGCCGGATGGACGAGGATATCGCCGCGCTGGAGGAGGACCGCAGGCTTCAGTCTCTGATCGGATATCTGAACACGGTGCTGAAAACGCCGCGCCCGCAGAACGTTCCCGCCCCGGCGCCGCCGGAGGGCGCGGCGGCGCTGCTCGCGCTGCGCTATTTCACGCTCCTGATGCTGAACGTCGATTACAGCACGTATGACAAATCACAGTTCCGGTATCAGGACATTTTCCTCATCCGGTACGGCATTCAGAACATTGCCGAGGAGTGCGCCGAGCGCTACGGTTTCGGGCAGGTACTTGCCTTCCCCAACCTGACGAATGAAAACCAGGTCTTCGTGCTGCTGGGGCATGCCGCTGCGCCCGCGCTCGCGGAAAAGAGCGACCGGTATCTCCTGCGCATCTACAATACGATCGAAAAGAGCCTGGGCGTGACGCTCACCATCGCGATGAGCGCAGTATGCGAGGGGCTGTCCAACACGCTCTACCGCCAGGTGCGGGAGTGCTTTGACCTGCGGCTGCTGCGCGGCACGGGTAAATTCTACCGCTACAGCGATATGCAGCCGGCCGAGACGCTCTACTTCCCGAGCGACAAGCTGAATCTGCTGAAAAGCAGTATGGAGCGCTACGATTTCAAAAACATCGATATCCTGCTGCGCAGCATCCTCAGCGCGCAAAACTTTTCGAGCCTGGCGCAGGCGAAGAGCGTTTATTCCGCGATCGTGAACACGCTTATCCGCGTGTGCATCAAACTCTCGATCAACATCGAAAACGCGATCGACTCGGACATCTTCAGCGACGAAATGCTGAATAATTTTGAGACCATGGAGGAGCTGGCGGATTTTACCTGCATCACGGTGCGCAAGCTGCTCAACCATGAGGACCTCAGCTACGTCAAGGGCGACGCGTTCAACGCGCGCGTGCTCGAATATATTGAAAAAAATTACTGCGACGACCTGACGGTGAAGGATGTGGCGGCCAAATTCGCCGTCAGCCCCAACTACTTTTCCACCGTCTTTTCACGCGCGAACGGCACGACGTTTACGCAGTATCTGATCAACACGCGCATCCAAAGGGCGTGCGTCCTGCTGCGGGAGACGGACCTGCCCATCGACCGCATCGCGGTGAGTGTGGGCTTCAACGATGCGCGCTACTTCTACCGGGTGTTCAAGCGCACGGTGGGCCGCACGCCGG
>CAKTWY010000094.1 GCA_934630445.1 uncultured Eubacteriales bacterium | reverse complement strand
GCGTATGCCTTCAGAAAGATCATACAGCAGACTGCCGACTCCACTTGTTTCTGCGTTTTCAAAACAGCTTTTATCAATTGAACTGGTCTCAGCCGCTCGCTCAATCAGCTCGTTGTCGTAAAAAGGAATTCCCAGCTGTTGCGCCAGTTTTCTCCCGACTTCACGTCCGCCGCTGCCATGCTGGCGGCTGATGGTAATAACAGGCTGCAAAGCATCAGAATTAACGTGTTCCGCCCAACCCTGCTCTTTGAAAAAACGATATGTTTATGCAAATATGTCTTGCGCATGCGCCCGGCTGCGAAAGCCTGACGCATCAAAAACATACAATATATTGATAAAAAACCGTGCTGAGACACACAATAATCAATGCATTTGACCAACGAAAAAAGAAGTAAATAATTTGTAAAAAAGCTATTGACATTCTAGCATCCCACTTTTATAATATAACCAAAGAAAAATACAAAATAACACGTAAATTAGGTGAGGGTTTCTAAAATGGAGACGAGATATTCAGTCAATCCGCGCGACGTCAAGACTTATACAACGAAAGCGCTCAGAGATGAGTTCCATATGCGCGCGCCGTTCCGCGCCGATCAGATCACCCTGTGGTACAGCCATGTCGACCGTGTGATTGCCGGCGGGGCCTATCCTGTCAACGGCGAGCTGCGGCTCGACGATTTTATCGACAGCGAGCATCAGCTCGGCGTCAGCTATCCGCTCGAGCGGCGGGAGCTCGGCGCGCTCAATATCGGCGGTGACGGGTATGTGCTCGTCGACGGTGTCCGCTATGAGCTCGAGACGATCAGCGCCATTTATATCGGCAAAAGTGCGAAGAACGTCACCTTCGGCAGCGTGTCGAAGGAAAATCCCGCAAAGTTCTACTGCTACAGCGCGCCTGCGCATAAAGAGCTTCCCACCCGCGTCATTCATCAAAAGGATGCCAACCGCGTCGACTGCGGCGATATCAAAACGTCCAATGAGCGCAGCATCTTCCAGTTTATCCATCCCGACGTGCTCGAGACGTGCCAGATCTCTCTGGGCGCGACGTTCCTCGGCGAAGGCAGTGTATGGAATACGATGCCCTCCCACACGCATGAGCGCCGTATGGAGGTTTATCTTTATTTCAATGTTCCCAATGAAAACGTCGTTTTCCACCTGATGGGCGAGCCGAACGAGACGCGCCATATCGTGATGAAAAACGAAGAGGGCGTCATCTCCCCGAGCTGGTCGATCCATTCCGGCGTTGGAACTTCCAACTATGCCTTTATCTGGTCCATGGCGGGTGAAAACCGCACTTATACTGATATGGATCATATCGCGAACATCGATCTCCTCTAAGCCGCGGCGCATTTCATTCCCATTGATTTTGCCGGGCGCGGAGGCGGGAATCTACCGAGCGCTTTATTCACCCGCCTTCGAGGAACAGCGCCCGCGAAATAAAAATACAGGAGGAAAAATCATGAAAAGAGCACTCGCAGCAATGCTTGCAGCCATGATGCTTCTCAGCTTCACGGCATGCAACAACGCAAACAAGACCCCGTCCGAGACCCCTTCGAATCCGTCCGAGACCCCGTCCGATACCCCGGCAGAAACCCCCAAGGGCAATCTGGAAGTGCTTATTACCGAGGAGTCGCTCGAGAATGAGCAGCTGATGGCAGTTCTGGACAAGTGGTGTGCTGAAACGGGCAACACCTACGAGACCCAGATGATCCCCTATAACGATCTGGAAACCAAGTTCCGCGCCATGGCCAAGAGCGGCGAAGTGCCTGACCTGATGACGAATACCGGCCTTGCCAAGAGACAGCCGGAAAGCTTCATCGACTTTAAGGCCGAGGGCTTTGACCTGGGCGTCTTCACGCCTGCGCTGCTCGCCGGCGATACGCTCCCGAACGGCGAAGTCACGTCCGTACGCCGTTCTGTCACGCTGACGAACGTTTATTACAACAAGAACCTTTTCGAGCAGGCCGGCATCACTGCTCCGACGAAGCCGGAGGAAGCCTGGACCTGGGATGAGATGATCGAAAACGCGAAAGTGATCATGGAAAAGACCGGCGTCAAGTACGGCGCTGCAATGGACTTCTCGGTCGCGCGCTATAACAACCTGATGTACGGTTTTGGCGGAAGCATCACAGAGGCGGACGGCGATTCCTTCAAGATCACGATCAACTCCCCGCAGAATGTCGCTACGCTTGAGAAGTTCATTTCCTGGAACAACGAGGGCATCTTCCCCAAGGCGATCTGGGCCAACGCGACGAGCGATCAGCCGGTCGACTATTTCAAGAACGGCGACGCGGCGATGCTCTTCTCCGGCAGCTGGCAGTACGATAAGCTGAAGCAGGACATCTCCGCCTTTGATTGGCACATCATGGTCAGCCCGAAGGGCGACCAGCCTTCCGCTATCCCCGGCGGCTCGAGCCTGGCGATCCCGGCGGATGCGAAGAACAAGGCGCTTGCGCTCGACTTCCTCACCTACTTCTATAAGACTGAAAACTTTGAGGTCTACAACAATGCCGTAGTGCAGATCTCGCCTGTGGAGAGCGTTTCGCTTACCCTGGAAGATCCTCTGGATCAGGAGCGTTTTGACCTCATTTCGCAGGAGTCCACGTTTGTGCCGGCCGCTTATGCGATCGACAATGCGTCCGACAATGAGAAGTATGTTGGTTCCGCTTACAGAGAGGCGATCAGCCTGGCAGTGGCGGGCAATAAGACGGCGCAGCAGGCGCTTGATGATTTTGCAAATGCGCTGAACGAGGCGACCGGCTGGACGAAAGCTTATTGATTTGCATCTGCACTTTCTACAGCGCCGGCTGATGAATAGACTCTTTGCATAAGACCGGGAAATGTGCGTGGCCGTCTGAGAGACGGCCACGCCATCGGTCTGAAAAAACGGATATTTTGCCTGTACAGCGGCATTTGCTGCGCCGAATGCATCTTTTGTACGAAAAAAGATATAAAAGCGAGGATTTACTGCTTATGAAAAAGAAACTGGCTTCCGCATCCGGCGCGGCGCCGGGCGCCCCGCTGGAAAAGACGCCGAAAAAACGGCGCATGAACAGATATCTCCCGATGTTCTGTGCATTTATCGCCCCGGCATTTCTTTTGTATACGCTCTTCTTTTTCGTTCCCCTGATGATGGGGTATGGATATTCCCTCACAGATTATGACGGCTATACGCGCATGAATTTTGTGGGACTGCAGAACTTTATCCGTATCCTCGGCGACGCTGATTTCTACGGCGCCGTCGGAAGAACCATCCGTTATACGCTGATCAACCTTCCGTTTAAGGTTGCCCTTCCTCTTCTGATTGCTATTTTAATGACTTCGAAAGCAGTTAAATTCAAGACGATTCCGCGTGCTTGCATCTACGTTCCGGTGCTGATCTCGGCGCTTGTCGTCGGCGTCACCATCAACTGGATGTTCGGCCAGGAGTACGGTCTTGTAAACTTCCTGATAAAGCTCTCCGGCGGCAAGCCGCTCGAGTGGGCACTCAATCCGGCGCTTGCGACTACGGTCATTTCAGTCGCGACAAACTGGGCGCGCTGCGGCTTCTTCATGGTCATTTTCATCGGCGCGCTCAACAACATCCCCAACGAGATCAAGGAGGCGGCCGCCATTGACGGCGCCAACGGCTGGCAGACCTTTTGGCGTGTCACGCTGCCGATGATCAACCCCACTACCTTCCTGGTGCTGCTCCTCACCACGAACGAGCTGCTCAAGGAATACGCCATCATCCAGGGCATCACGCTTGGCGGCCCGGGCGTGGCGACCACTTTCATCGTACAGTATATTTATCAGAAGGGCTTTTCCGCCCAGCAGAACGGTTACGCTTCCGCTGCGTCCGTGCTGGTACTGATTCTCTTCCTCGGCGTTGCAGCTGTGCAGGCGAAAGTGACGAAAGGCGGTGAGATTGACTGATGGCAGGCATCAAAGAATCAAAAATCAAAATCGTTATTCTCACCATTCTCGCGTTTGTCGTGGCAGCGATCTTCCTCTTTCCGATCCTCTGGCTGCTCAGCAGCTCGTTCAAACCGTCCGCGGAGCTGTTCAGCTATCCGCTTCACATGCTCCCGCAGGAGTTTACCTGGGATAACTATGTGAAGGTCATCGGCGACGGCTTCATGACGTATGTGCAGAACAGCTTTTTCGTCGCGATCGTCGCCACCATCATCTGCGTTGCGGTCAGCTCCACTACGGGCTACGCGCTGGCGATTTACCGCAGCGAGTTTAAGATCGCCGGTCTGCTCTTTGTCTATTTCGTGGTAGGCACGCTGGTTCCGGGCGACGTCCTGATGATCCCGCAGTTCGACGTGATCTTGCGTGTGGGGCTTTACAACAACATCTGGGGCGTCATCCTGCCGACGGTCGCGTCGACGACGGGCATCTTCCTGTTCCGCCAGTTCTTTATGGCGACGCCGATGTCGCTTGTCGAGGCGGCGCGTATCGACGGTGCGAGCGAGTTTCACATTTTTATGCGCATCATGTTCCCGCTTGCAAAGCCGACGACCGTCACACTGGTCATTTTCTCGTTCATGTGGCGCTGGAATGATTATCTGCTCCCGTTGATCGTTCTGTCCAAGCAGGATCGGTACACCGTGCAGATCGCCATCCGCAACTACATCGGCAATTATGGCGTTGACTGGAACTCGATCATCGCGGCGTCCATCATATCGATCATCCCGGTGCTGATCGTCTTCATATTCCTTCAGAAGTATATCATGGGCGGCATCGCAACGTCCGGTATGAAGAACTAGCAAACTCTCGCGCCGATTTTCTTTGTATATGGATTGCTGACCGGGCTGCCGTTTTGCGCGGCGGCCCGGCTTTTTTTGTGTGGCAGGAAAGCACTGATTGGATCTGCACGCAGGCGTATGATTTGACTTTTTTGAAAAAATAGGTACAATAAAGCTGATATAACCGCAAAATGCGCATATACCAGTGCGGATCGGAGCGGAAAACACCAGAGAAATGAGTGACGCTGTTATGATGGAAAGCAATATTGACACCGCATTGAGCACGTCTGAGATTTACGACGCGCTGAAAGAGGACATTCTCGCTCTGCGCCTTGAACCGGGAAGCAAGATGAGCGAAGCGAGTGTGGCAGAAAAATACGGCGTCTCGCGTTCGCCCATCCGCAAGGTGTTCAATAAGCTGGAAAGTGAAAATCTTCTGACTGTGCTTCCGCAGAAGGGCACGTTTGTGTCACTGATGGATTTTCAGTACATCACCGATGTAATCTATACGCGCACATGCGTGGAGAAGCAGATCCTGCGCGAGATTGCCGAGCGCCATGACGAGGCCTTTCTGCAAAAGCTCGAGCGCAATATCGCCGAGCAGAAACACATCATCCACGAGGGCCGCGGCGCCAAGGATTTTTACAACGCCGACAGCCGCTTTCACGGCATGTGTTTCGCCTATCTCGATCACACTGCGATCTGGGAACTGATACAGAACATGAACGTGCACTATACACGCTTCCGTATGCTTGATATCGTGTCGGAGAAACGCTTTGAGATCCTGGTCAAAGAGCATGAGGATATTCTTGCGCTTTTGCGCGCGGCAAATGACCCGGACGGGCTGTCGCATGCGATTCATGCGCACCTGCACGGCAATATCACACGTCTTGGCGCAAAAATAACCAGCGAATACGCAAGATACTTTAAAGAAACACGCATCCTTTAAAAAGCTGCTGCGGCGAAGTGCGCGGCGTAAAATGAATCTATATTGGATAGGAGCCGACTTTTATGCTGGAAAAAACTGCGATAGAAAAGCTTTTAGGCGACATCGGCCAGTCTCTGCTGAAAAATCTGTATGCCGAAGACGAGGGCTTCCTCAAGGGCATGCGCGCGCTTGATACGGACGCGAAAGAACTGAACAAGTACCGCCTCTGGGAGTGGACGCAGGGCATCGGCCTGTACGGATTTTTCAAGCTCTATCAGTATACCGGCGACGAGACGTACCTCGGTTATCTTGTCAGATACTATGACGAGCGCCTGGCCGAGGGGCTTCCGAGCAAAAACGTCAACACGATGGCGCCCATGCTCACGATGGCGCTTCTGCACACTGTGCGCCCGGACGAGCGCTATTTGAAAGAGATCGAAGCGTGGTCGGACTGGGTTATGAAAGAAATGCCCCGCACGAAGGAAGGCGGCTTTCAGCATATCACCTCCGACAGCGTGAATGAAGGAGAGCTCTGGGACGATACGCTCGTCATGACCGTTCTGTTCCTTGCCCATGCCGGGAAAATTCTGAACAGGCCAGCGTACATCGATGAGGCTGTGCGCCAGTATCTTCTGCATACAAAATATCTGACCGACCGCAGGACAGGGCTGTGGTATCACGGCTGGACGTTCCTCGGCAACCACAACTTTGCCGGCGCGCTTTGGGGACGCGGCAACAGCTGGATCACGATCGGCATCCCCGATTTTCTCGATCTGCTGGAAGGAGAGGGCGGCGTAAAGGCCTATCTCATCGAGACGCTTGCCCGCCAGATCGAGGCGCTCAAAACCTATCAGGACGAGAGCGGCATGTGGCATACGCTCATCGACGACCCGACCTCTTACCTGGAGACGTCCGCCACCGCGGGCTTCTGCTACGGCATCCTGAAATCCGTGCGTATGGGATACGTGGGAGATGCGTATCTGGACTGCGCGCTGCGCGCGGCCGAGGCGCTCACGCGGAATATCGCGCCCGACGGAACGGTCCTGAACGTTTCCTACGGCACGGCCATGGGGCGCGAATCGCTCGATTTCTATCGCCAGATCCCGATCATGCCGATGCCGTACGGCCATTCCATGGTGCTGCTTGCCCTGATCGAGACGCTGATCCATCTTGAAAAAAATGCCTGAGTGCGAGAGGATTTTTGCCATGAAAAAGCATTATGAACAGATCGTGCGCGACAGTGTTTCGCGCGTGGAAAGATCCCTGCGCGTGCAGGTCATGGACCCTAACGATCCGGCGTACGGCGCTTTTCGCAACCCCGAATATGTCACAGAGCCGAAGTGGACGATCTACCGCCTGACGACGATGTGCGCGGTGTACCTCAACCGCGATACGGGGTTTTATCATGACAGCGCACTGTTTGAGCGCATCATGCTCGGCTTTGCATACATTGTGCGCATGCAGCGTGAGGACGGAACGTTTGACCTGGTCAACTGCAATTTCCATGCCGCTCCTGATACCGCCTTCTGCGTCAAGCGTCTGATGCCGCTTTTCCGGTATCTCGAAGCGCACCGGCTGGACGATCAGACCGAGACGCTTTATGAAACCGTGCGCGGTATCATAAAGCGCGGGGCCGAGGGCATGGCGCGCGGGGGCTTCCACACTCCGAACCATCGGTGGGCCATCGCGTCCAACCTGATGGAATGTTTTGACATTTTCGGCGAGGAGCGCTGGCGTGCCCGCGCGCAGGAATATCTTGCCGAGGGGATCGACAACAACGAATACGGCGAATACGCCGAGCGCAGCGCCGGCAATTACAACCGCGTCAACAACGACGCCATGATCACCCTCGCTAAACGCACGGGCGACCATCAGTATTATGAATATGCTGTCAAAAACCTGCGGATGATGTTAAACTATGTAGAGCCCGACGGCACGATGTTCACCAACAACTCCACCCGTCAGGACCGCGGCGTCAAGGTGCTGCCGCGCAACTACTATCTCGAGTATCTGGAAATGGGCGACATGTTCGGCATTCCGGAATTTCTCGATATGGCCAATTTTATCATCGACAGCGCGCTTGCCCACGGGCGCAGGACGCCGGACGTGCTGATGCATCTTATGGCTGAGCCGCATCTGATCGACATCGAACACGAAGGCTGCGGCGTTCCGGCGCAGTATCAGCAGTTTTACGCCGAGAGCGGCATCGCACGCATGCGCCGCGGCGACTGGAGCTATTCCGTTGTCGAGGGCTGCCCAGGCTTTTTCTACTTCCAGCGCGGCGCGCTCGCGTGCGGACTGAAGATCGGCGTCGGCTTTTTTGAGCACCGCGCGTTTCAGGGCGGCGCCCTGCGCCGGACGGAAAACGGCTACATCCTCGAGCAGACGATGCACGGCTGGTATTATGAACCAAACGGCAAGGCCGGCGACACGACCGACTGGTGGAAGATGGACAACGCCGCGCGCGCCAAGCAGGCCGGGCCGGACCTGCATTTGCGTGTAGAGATCGTGGAGCAGGAGGACGGCGTCGACCTTACGGTGACAGCAGACGGGATCGACAGGGCCCTCCCGCGCTTTGAAATAGCGTTTGACGCCCCGTGCACGGTCGAGGGAGACGGCTTTTTCCTGCAGGGAGAGCCGGGCAAGCAGATGATCGCCAAGAGCGGCATGGTGAAGGTCAGCCGCGGCGGGGACTGCATCGAGGTGGGCCCGGCGTTCGCCGGCCATCATTATGTGGGCGGCAAATTCGGCAGCGCCGCGCCGAGCGGCACGCATTTTACCGTCTATTTTACGGACACGACCTGCTTTGCGCGCACGATTTCCTTCCGTGCACGGCCGGCGGATTATTGATTCGGACGCACGCTGCAGGAGAGAGGTGGATGTTATGGCCATTCTGGGGATCCGCGCGCACGATCTCGGCTGCATGAGAGCGCAGATGCTTGCGCGCACGGCGCGCGGGCAGGGGCTTGGCGCGCTTCAACTCGCCCTGGCAAAAGCGCTGCGCTTTCAGGACGGCGGTTTGCCGCCGTTGGACGACCGCCTGGCGGAGGAAGTTCGTCAGGCTATGGAGGAAAACGGCGTGAAGATAGCGGTCCTGAGCTGCTATATCAACCCCGTGAATCCTGACGAAGCGGCGCGCGAGCGCGACCTTCGCAAGTTTGAGGAATACCTTGCCTTTGCCGGGCGCGTGGGCGCCGGTCTTGTCGGCACGGAGACGGGGTCTTACAACGCCGACTGCTCGCCGCACCCGTGGAACCGCACCGACGAGGCGTTTGATATCCTGGTTTCATCACTGGCGCGCCTTGCGCGGCGCGCTGAGGAATGCGGCGTCGATATCGGCATCGAGGGCGTGGTGCGCCACACGGCGTATTCGCCCGTGCGCATGCGCGCGCTGTTTGACCGCGTCGGGTCGGAGCGCGTGAAGGTCATCTTCGATCCGGTCAACCTGCTCTCGCCGGACAACGCCTATGTTCAGCAGGCGGTGATAGACCAGTGCGTCGCGCTCTTCGGGGGGCGTATCCGCGCGGTGCATCTGAAGGATTTTGTCCTGGAAAACGGCGATTTCCGCGCGGTGCCGGTGGGGCAGGGGCAGTTTGATTTTGCGCACCTTGTGCGCTGCATCGCATCGCTGCCCCAGCCGGTCGATTATATCTTCGATGAGGTCGCCGAGGGTACGCTGCCGTCGTGCAAAGCATATTTTGAAAAGATCCTGGCGGAGAACGCCGGAAAGTGAGGAGACACAATATGACACAACTGGAACAGAAAATCAGCGCCATCGGCGCAGTACCGGTCATCAAGCTCGACGATGTGAACGATGCAGAGCCCCTGGCAAAAGCGCTGTATGACGGCGGCGTCAAAGTCGCGGAGGTGACCTTCCGCGCGGCCGGCGCGCCGGAAGTCATCCACAGGATGAAGAGCGCGTTTCCCGATATGATCGTCGGCGCGGGTACGGTCCTGACGCGCGCGCAGATCGACGAGGCGGTCGCGGCGGGCGCGGAGTTTATCGTCAGCCCCGGCTTCAACCCCAAAAACGTCTCGTACTGCGTTGAGCACGGTATTGCCGATTTCCCCGGCTGTACGACGGCGTCGGAGATCGAGCT
>CAKTWY010000093.1 GCA_934630445.1 uncultured Eubacteriales bacterium | reverse complement strand
GCCGCCGACCTTGGGCGTAAAACAGTGGCGGTGTACGCTGCGCAGCAGCTTGATGCGTGCCACTGCGGAGTACACGCCTTCGCGTTCATACTCGTTTAAGAAATCAAGCATGCGCAGCAGAACTTCCGGGTTCTGTGAGGCGTGGCAGCGCACGGCCGTGCGCTTTTGCTCGTAAAAATCCGAGATATCGACGAGCGTGTTCGGCCGGTCGGTATAGTATTGGCCCAATATTGGCACGCGCCACGTGTCCGCATGCCGGACGCCGCCGGAGAGCGGCGGGTAAAAATCGCACGTGGCGTCCATTACTGCAAAGCGCACCGCATACCCGACCTTGATATGGTCGCTGTGACATTCATTTTCCAGTGCTGGATCGCAGCTGAACACGGCGTCGGGCCTGAGCGCACGGATATGTGGAAGAATCGCCAGAGAAATCTCGCGTATGGAGGCGTCTGTCTTGTCGGAAAAACCGAGGAAGGCGATATGCTGCACACCAAGCGCCGCACATGCCGCAAGCGCTTCGCGCTGACGGACAGTCTCAAGCCCGCTGTAATCCGGCCCGTCGCAGAAGCGGTCGTCCGTTACCGTCAAGGCGAAGACCTCTGCGCCGGCATGAACAAGGCGCGCCATCGTTCCGCCTGCGCCGATCTCATTGTCATCCGGGTGCGGCTGGATAAACAGGGCGCGGCGGATATCACTCAGCGCCGGCGGCTTTAAAAGATGCTGAAATGCGGCAAAATCCATTACGAAAGCTCCCTTCGCAAGCCCGCCTGCCGGAAAGCGGCAGGCTTTGCCTCTTTTCAATCTGGCTGAAAGTGAGATGCTGAGCCATGAATCAACCCCTTTGGGCCGCGGCCTCCTTCAGCGCACGCATGGATGGAAACTGCGCGCGCTTCCTCAAGGTGCTCGCATTGGCCGAGGGTGCGGAAAATATTGATCGGATCGATCTGAACGCATATACCTTCGGCCCCTGCGGGCCGTGTGAATACGCCTGTACAAAGGGACGGGCATGCACGCTTGAAGATGATTTTGCAGCGCTGCGCGAGCGCCTTTTTGCGGCGCAGCGCGTTCTTTTCGCGCTTCCGGCATATGACGGACGCTTCCCGGCGCGGTTTTACACGTTTCTGGAGCGGATCGGCCCGTATCTGCATCGTGACACGGAAAAGAAGGCCTTTTATGATCGGCTGGGCCTGATCCTTGTGGCATGCCGCGCGCATGGCGGCACGGCACTGGCGCACACTGCCGCCGCGCTTTTTAAAGAGGCGGGCGCAGCACCGCGCGTGCTTCTGATTTCCGCGCAGGATTGCGGACTGAACGCCCTGCGAGATGACCTTGCGGCACATGACGCGCTGCGTGCAGACGCAGAAAAATTTATCACGGCATGGGATGAATGGCCGGGTGAAAAACACCCCGGGCATCCCGCATTTTTCACTGTTCATGCAGGCCACCGAAAGTAGACAAAAGCAGACAAGCATGATATCCTATGCTATGATCGATGATAGATAAAATTTTTGCAGCGAGGCGGGAGGAAGCATCATGAAGTTTACACCGGAACTGTTGACCTTTTCCAATGGGGAAAAGGTCGTCAGCGCAGCCGACTGGCAAAGACGCAGAGAAGAACTGATTGACATTCTATGCCGCGAGGAATACGGCTATTCGCCTGAAAAGCCGCAGCAGGTCACGGGCACTGTCGTCAGGCGAGCAGAGGAATGCTGCAGCGGACATGCGGTGCTGGAAGAGATATGGCTCTCTTTCAACACGGAAAAGGGCGTGTTTCATTTTCCGATCAAGTTTTTTGTTCCGAAGAACGGACGCAAAAATCCGCTGATCATTCTGATCAATTTCCGCCCTGACGCTTATGACATGTATTTTCCGATCGAAGAAATCATCGACAGCGGCTTTGCGTTTGCAACCGTGTGCTATCAGGATGTCACGAGCGATGACGACGATATGAAAAATGGCATTGCAGGGGAATATGCGCGCGGAGAGGAAAGCACCGCATGGGGGAAAATCGGCATGTGGGCCTTTGGAGCAAGCAGAATCCTCGACTATCTTGAAACGCGCGAAGAAGTGGATGCGTCCAATGTAGCGATCGCAGGCCACTCGCGCCTGGGCAAGACGGCCCTCTGGTGCGCCGCTCAGGACAAACGCTTCCGGTTTGCCATTTCCAATGATTCCGGCTGCGGCGGCGCGGCACTGGAGCAGACAAAACACGAGGGGTGCGAAAGCATCGCAACGATGGCGCTTCGCTTCCCTTACTGGTTCTGCCAAAACCGCCATAGATATGCGGACAAACAGGTTGCAAGGCCCTTTGATCAGCATTTTCTGCTTGCTGCGATCGCGCCGCGTTTTGTTGCCGTGGGCAGCGCTTCGCTGGACGCGTGGGCGGATCCGTATTCGGAGCAGCTGGCGTGTGTCGCGGCTTCGGACGCGTGGGAAGTTCAGGGCAAAAAAGGCTATATAGGGAGCCGTGAGCCAGCGCAGACAGGGGAGAGCTTCTCTGAAGGAAGCATCAGCTATCACCTGCGTGACGGCATCCACTTTATGGGCCGCAGCGACTGGCTTGCATACATGCGCTTTATCGGGCGCAATCTGAAGTAAGGGCAGCGCGTGACATCTGGCAGCCTGGACCATTTCGCGTGCCGTGCTGCGGGCAGGCATGGAACAGAAAAAACATACCGCGTACTCCTGCTTGCCGAAAGATGCCGGCGCCCTATGCACAGCGCAGCATTTGGAGTGCAGCCGCTGATTTGCCGGTTCATATATCGGCTCCAGCGCCTATTTCAGATTTGTCTCGAAACCCGTTTTAAATGATCTCAGGCCTGCCGCGACATGTCGCGGCAGGCCTGAGCGCATCCATCAGAGCGAGAGCAGAATTTCGCGCACTTCGTCCGACAGCGTGCTTCCGTATTCGCTGACCTCGAACGCCTCTGCGTACTGGACGGCGCCGCCGCGCTCGTCGCCATACTCTTTCTTCAGCAGCGCGCGGCACTCATCGGCAACACGCGCGTCGTCGCGCCTGCGGTAATCCGCGGCCAGGCGGCGCGCTTCTTCCTTCGACGGGGCGTTCAGAATGTCATACTTGTGCTCGACCCACGGCAGCCATTCGAGCAGCTGCGATTCGTGGCAGAGGAGCGCTTCCATCTTGGTATCAATCACCTCGTCGGTCGCAACGGCCACGTCCGGCGTGAAGGGATACGGGCGGCTGAAGCGGTCATACATAAACATGATGCACGGCGCCTCGCGCATCGCCGGCGTGTCCGGAACGATCAGCGGAACGAGCAGGGTAAAGGAGCTGTCCTGCACGAGGACACCGGTGCTCCTGTGGTCGGGATGGTAGTCGTTCGGGCGGTGTGTCAGAATGACGTCAGGCGAGAAGGAGCGGATAATGCGGATCATCTCCTCGCGGTTTTTGAGCGTCGGCTCAAGATCGCCGTCGAGATTTGCCAGCGTCAGATAACGGATGCCGAGCAGTTTTTCGACCGCGTCCGCCTCGCCCCTGCGGCGTGCGCGCAGGCCGTCGCGGTCCATCTCGTGATGGCCTGCGCTGCCGTCGGTGGCGGAGACAAACATCACTTCGTGGCCGGCGCGCGTGAGCTTTGCCGTCAGGCCGCCCGCACGGATGTCACAGTCGTCGGGATGTGCGCCGATGCAGAGTACTTTGATCTTTCTTGCCATGGTTCTTTCCTCCATAAAATGATATTTTTCTGTTCCCCAATGGATTGCCTTGCGGCGCTCTAGAGGGAGATGAGAATCTGACGGAGTTCTTCGGACAGGGGGCTTCCGTATTCGCTGACCTCAAAGGATTCGGCGTATCGGACCTTTTCGCCGCGCTCCCGTCCATATTCGGCGATGAGCAGGCTGCGGCACTCGCCCGCCACGCGCGCGTCGTTGCCCTTGCGGTATTTCACAGCCGCACGGCAGGCCACCTCCCGTGTAGGAGCGTTTAAGATATCGCTCTGATGCCTGACCCACGGCAGCCATTCGAGCAGCTGTGACTCATGGCACAGGAGCGCTTCCATTTTTTTGTCGATCACCTCGTCCGTCGCGATCGCAACGTCGGGCATAAAGGGGTACGGATGCTGGAACCGGTCATATAAAAAGAGGATGCACGGCGCTTTGCGCATTGCCGGCGTGTCCGGAACGATCAGCGGTACCAGCAGCGTAAAGGAGCTGTCCTGCACAAGTACGGCGGTGTTCCTGTGATCGGGGTGATAGTCGTTTGTGCGGTGCGTCAGCACAATGTCAGGAGAAAAGCGGCGGATGATGCGGATCATTTCCTCCCGGTTTTCAAGCGTTGCCTCGAGCGAGCCATCCGGATTCGGAAGCACCAGATATTCGATGCCGAACAGCTTCGCGACCGCGTCGGCCTCGGCTTGCCGGCGCGCGCGCAGCGCCGGCGCGGGCATTTCCTGGTGGCCGGCGCTGCCGTCCGTCGCGGAAACATACATCACCTCGTGCCCCGCCGCGCGCAGCTTCGCCGTCAGGCCGCCCGCGCGGATGTCACAGTCATCGGGATGCGCGCCGATGCACAGAACTTTGATCTTTCTTTCCATCGCTTTTTCCTCCCCAAGCGGTACTCTCTCTTTCATCCGGCCTTAGAACCGGAAAAGCAAATCTCAGTACAGTGTCGGCCGCCACGCGTCATAGACCATCTCGGCGCCGCCGAACAGGATGGAATCAAAATAATTCGGGTCGTATTCCAGGTCGTAGCGAAGCGTGCGCGTCACGGCGATGGCGTTCATCTCGTGGTCTGCCGCGGGCTTCATCAGGTTGAAGAGCTCCGGCGAAACGCCGCCGAGGACAACGCGCTCCGGCCAGAAAAGGCCGCACGCGACCGCCAGGACGCGGCCCAAAAGCGCCGCGTTTTCCAGCGCGACCTCCACCGCGCGCGCATCCCCCTCGCGCACGCGGTCGTTATAGAGCTTCCATTCGTGTTCCAGCGCGACGCCGTAGCGCCTGTCCACCTGCGAATAGCGCCTGAGAAAGCCGGCGAAGGCGAGGTCGTCCTGCAGGGGATTGAGGCGGCCTGTCTGCGTATTCATCCGCCCGAGGGGCGCCGTTCCCACCTCGGAGGAGTAGCCGCGCGCGCCGCGCAGGATCGTGCCGCCCATGATCGTGCCGATGCCGACGCCCTCGCCCAGGAAGAGATAAACGCAGCTGCTGCACGAGCGTGTGCTTGCCGCGTGAAACGCGCAGATGCTCGCGTCGTTTTCGACGATGACATCCTTGCGGAAGAGCTGCTCGAGCTGCTGCCTGAGCGGCTCGCCGCTGAAGAGGTGCTGCTCGCAGGAGACGACCCGGTCCGACTCCGCGTCAAAAATCCCGGGAATGGCGCAGCATATGCCGATAATCTCGTCTTGCCGAACGCCGTGTTCTCTGATAAAATCAACGTAGGCTTTCGCCGTGAAGGCGAGAAAATCGTCGATGGTATTGACGTTTTCGTAAACCGCCTCCTTTGAGGCGACTTTTTCGCGGCCGAGGTTCACGAGCGCAAAAATAACGCGCTCGCCGAGGTGCAGGTCGAGAATGACCGAATAGTACCTGTTCTTGTTCAGCGTGATATACTTTGGAGAGCGGCCGACGCTTTTTTCATGCCCTCCGTCGCAGATCTCGATGAGGCCGTGGGTGATGAGGTCGTTTACCATGTTCGATACCGTGGCAAAGCTCAGCCCCAGGTCGGATGCGACCTGTTTTTTGGTGTTTGCATTGTGAAAGCGCATATAACTGATGATGCTTTTCAGGTTTTTGCTCTTGATGTCGAGCAGATTATCGATCGAAGCGGCCATGCTGGTTCCACCTTTCCGGATGGTTTTTCGGATTGCCGGCGCGCCTAGGGCGCGCTCTGCGCTGTGTTTGAACGCGCCGGCGCGCGAATGAAATGTTTCGCATCAGCCCGCCACGCGGGCAGCGGGATCTTATTTTCAGAAGGACCGCAGCCCGGAACGCACTGCGGCATCCTGTGTATGTCATAAGCGGTCAAGTAACCTAACAATTATTATAATGGTTATAATAATATTTGTCAATACCGGCGCCGCAACTGCCGGAGAAAGGAGCGGGTATGAAGCGAAAAATGAAAGTTCCGCGCCAGCCGCGAAAGTTTCGCCACGTGATCATAGCGGTTATTTTGGCGCTGTCGCTTGTTCCGGTCCTCGCGCTCTCGGTCTATTTCGGCGTGGGTGTGACAGCGCGTATCGAGGAAGAGGCACACCAAAACCTGACGCTCTACCTTTCAAGCTTTGCCGACACAGTGGAGGACTGTCTCTCTTCGGTCGACAGCGCGGTAAACTACCTCATGACCTCGCGCGATATCGCCGACAATATGGCGGGCAACACACGCCTCACGCCGGAAGGCCTGCGCGCGCTGGACAACCTTTTGAGCCGCTCCCTTCTTTTTGATCAGAACTGGAAAAACAAGTTTATGAAGGCGATGTTTGTTTTTTTCGACGACGAGACGTACGCCTCTGTCATGCGTGAGGGCTACTATAACGTCTCCATTGCGCGAAGCCGCAAGGTATACGACCGCTATGAGACGAACACCTCCCGGCCGCAGCTCGTCTACCCTGAGGACCTGCCGTATTCCTATATCGTGTGCGATTTTTTGAATATCCATCTGCAGGGAACGATCGGCACGATCGTCGTGGAGCTGGACGCGGACACGCTGCTGAACGACAATCGCCTCGCCACGCTTTACAGCGGCGCGCAGGTGATGATCTATGACGCGGATGGCAACGTCTTTTTAAATTCAAATGCGGACGGCGCGTTTCCGCAGGTCAACTGCGCGCGCAGCTATGACTTTGAGCGCGTTTCTTTCAAGAACAGGAATTATATCGCCGTGTCGCGCGACCTGGACGCATACGGACTGAAATGCCTGGTACTCGTGCCGGCGATGGGGCTCTACAGCGGCTATGGCTGGGTGATTGCAGCGCTGCTGGCAATCTTTGCCGCGGCGCTTGGCCTGTCGGTGATGCTCTCGCGCTTTGTGTTCAGGAGTTTTTTTCTCCCGCTCGGCGCGCTGACAAAGCGAATGGAAGCCTTTTCGGGCAACACCGCGCCGGCAGAGGACATCGCGGCTTCGCCCTATCTCGAGGTTGACGCGCTGAACCGCGCGTATACGAATATGGCCGGTGAAATATCAACGCTTGTCAACGAGGCATATACGCTCAAGCTCCTGAATCATGAAGCGGAGCTCGATCTTCTCCAGTCGCAGCTCGACCCGCATTTCCTGTTCAATATTCTCTCCGGCCTTCAGTGGCAGGCGCAGGAGGCGGGCGACGGCCGCCTTGTCGACATGATCGCGATGCTTTCCCAGTCCATCCGCGCCACGCTTACCTATGCGCGCGACGATATCCGCCTGCGCGACGAGATCGACCAGATCGAGCGCTACCTCACCCTGCGCGATTATTCGCTCGGCGGACGCCTCACCTATGAGATCGAGGTTGAAAGCCCGGATCTTCTGCAGCTGCGCCTGCCCAAATATCTCATCAAGCCGCTTGTCGAGTGCATTATTGCCGAGACGGAGGTGCGCGAGCATGAGAAAAATGAGATCGAGCTGCACTTTTACCGCCATCGCGATACGATCCGCTGCAAGATCGTAAACCGCATCATCATTCAGGGCCGCGGGAGGAACGCGCCCGACCGCCGCCGCATGAGCTTTGCCATCCGTCAGAACGCCATTTTCAAAAAAGTACTCGGCCGCGCGCGGCTGATCTACGGCGACCGCTTTAAGATCAGCATCCTTCTTCCTGCGTCGACGGTGAGCGTTTTCAAGCTGCGCATCCCTGTCAGAGAGCTTCCGGATGAGAGAGGGGAGGCGGGTGAAGAATGAAAAAAGGTTGGAAGCTTCCGCGCGGCGTGCCCATCCGTTCGGTGCTGTGCGTGGCCATCTCCACTTTGATCGCGGTGCCGGTGCTGATCGTGGCCGTATTTTTCCAGACAACCATGCGCGGCAAGCTGACAAGCGCCACGTTTGACAACGCCTCCTTCTATATGGAGAATTACATCGGCGGCATTGAAAACAATTTTAAAAAAGTCTTCAACATTATCTACTACATCCATTCCTCCGAGGCTGTGAGCCTGCGTCTCGACGCGGGCGAGGATCTGACCGGCATGGATCTGAAGGATACCGAGCGGTATGTCAACGGCGTCCTTTTCAGCGACCGCGACATTTCCACAAGCTTTTTCAACGGCGCTTACATCATCCAGCCCAGCGGCAACTGTCAGTCCATCCAGTACTACGACTACCGCACGGAGGTGATCGAGCGCTATCAGAAGGTATACCGCGAATCGTTCGACTCCACGCAACGCTTTTTCCTCGTTCCGCCCAGCGGCCAGTCCGAGTACATGTACCTGGTGCACGAGCTGATCGATATCAAAAACTGGCGCAGCGCCGGGAAGATCATCATCGAGCTCCGGCCCGAGGCGCTTCTCGACGCGGAGTACCTGACGTATACGTATCCGGAGTCAAAGCTCTATCTCTACGACTCGTCGGGGAAGATTTTTTTCTCCAACGCCGCGGCGTCCGGCGGGTATATCCAGAATATTCTCGGCCCGGATTTTCTCGAGACGGGCGAATGCCGGGAAGAACTGGAGCGTGCGTACTTCCTGCAGGGGCGCAAGATCCCCGGGCAGGATCTGTACATGATGCTGCTGACGAGCCGCGCCGCTGTTTTCCGCGGTCTGGATTATATGATGTTCCTCTTTTATCTCATCGCGCTGTGCACGCTTACCTTCGGCATCGCGCTGGCGGTCATCATGGCGCGGCATGTCACACGCCCGCTGGATGACCTGGTGCACCACCTCAATGCGTTTGCAGGCAGCAATTTTTCCATCCGCATGCCCCCGCAGCAGTACGAAGAGCTTGCAGCGCTCGCGACGTCCTTCAATAAAATGGCCGATGAGCTGGAATACGTTGTTTTTGACGTGTATGAGACCAGCCTTCAGAACATCGAGACGGAGCTCATCCTCCTGCAGACGCAGACGGAGCGTGACTTCGACTGCGATATCCTTGCGCGCATCGGCGCACTCGCGGAGGAAAACGGACTGGATGCGCTGCGCGTCACCATTGGGAACCTTGAGCGGCTGATCGCCAACTCCGTGGTGTTCAAAGGGCGCGACCGCGTACATGTGCGCGAAGAGCTGGAATACGTTCGCTTTTATCTCGACCTGCAGAAGACGCGCTTTGAAGACCGGCTCAACTATACCATATCCGTGGAGAGCGACGAGCTCCTCGACGTCATGATCCCCAAGCTCCTTCTCCAGCCCGTGGTGGAGAACAGCGTCGTCCACGGCCTGGAAAAAAAGCGCGGAGCAGGGCATGTATCCATCATGATCTGGGAGGAAGTCGACGAGATCTGCTTTAAGGTCACGGACGACGGCGCGGGCTTCGACGTTAAAAAGCTTGACGACGCGCCGGCGGAAGGCGCGCAGAAAAAGCATTCCCATATCGCGCTGAGGAATATCCGCAAGCGCCTTCTTCTGCTGTACGGGGAGGAATATGCCATGCAGATCAAAAGCCGCCCCGGCGCGGGAACAGAGGTTTTCATCCACATTCCCCTGGCAGAGCAGGCGAAGGGTACGGAGGATGCATGAGCGCGCGATTTTCTGTTAACAACGGGAGTGGGGTGTGGTATAATACTCTCAAAATGAACGCAAGCGTTCATTTTGGATACGGGGGGCAGGCTGCCGCCGATCGCGGCGGCTCAGAGTATGTGACCGGGAAGTGAATTCTCGGTCGCATGGAGATTCAGTGCCTGCGGGCACAGGCTT
>CAKTWY010000092.1 GCA_934630445.1 uncultured Eubacteriales bacterium | reverse complement strand
ATGCAGTAGATCACTGAATACATCAAAAACTCATGCGACAGCATATCCGCGCCCAAAAGTTCCAGAGTGCGCAGCCGGATGCGGCTGAATAGAAGTTTCATAAGCGCTCCTCCTTCTGTTGTGCAGCCAGGCGTCTATATCCAAGCTGGAAACACATCCATGCCGGTATGGCCATCAGGGCGGTCAGCAAAAGGGGAATACCGCCCTTTTCCGGTCCCACTGGGAAGCAAGCCAGCAAAATCATCGGTATTACGCGTCCTGTCTCCTGTGCCATGCAGCGGATCGTCACACTTTCATAACTGTACTCTCCGCAGCGGATGCTGGCTTCCTCAATATATTCGAATGCGGCGAAACTGCCTGCACTCGATGTTACAACGCTGACGATTGCATCGACCAGCGTAAGAATCACAAGCATTGTTCCGTCAATATGGAAACAGACCACGGCCGCAACCGCAATATGGAACAGCGACAGCCAAATATATGCGGCATTGTAGAAACGCACGCGGTTGTGTTCGTTTATCTTTTGTTTCAGCACCCAGAAGATCAGCATCGTGGCAATATTCTTTGCTGTAATACATATCCCGAGAAACAGCTCATTGGATGTATAGAAAAAGAAAAGTACATTGATATAGAAAAAGTAGATTCCTTCCCGTGCCCCGCGGAAAAATTCTCCCGCGAGCATCGCGCGCATCGGCCGCGAGGCGGCGCTGTAGCGAAGGGTTTCCGCCATGCGCGGCTTGCTTTTCTCTGTCCGGATCGTCAGCTTTCCGCTGATCCACGCTGCCAGAAAAAACACCGTTCCCGCGAGCGCAAACACTGCCACATACCCGCCAATACCGGCAATGGCCGACGTGATCGTACCCGCAAGCATTGGCGCCACAATCACAATCGCATTGGACGTAAGGCCCTGAAAGGATGTGACCGTCTGCCGCTCCGCCATGGTCGTGCTGCGCATAAAGTACGGCATGTTGCACTCCCAGAAAAACGCGTTGGACAGTGCGATCAGTATCGCGATTATCGGATAGGCCTGCGCCGTCTTGTTATGCAGCAAAAGCAAAATGAGATATGACAGGCATGACGCCACCAGTGAAATGCGCAGTGTTGCAAGCAGGCTGCGCCGCCGGACCACATACATGGCGATCAAAAAGCCGATCGATTCCGCAATATAATATATGATATTATATCGGAATACCATCGAGAAATCGCCGTTTTCCTTGAACAAAAAGATATTGACAAACGTCGAGGCCAGCGTATTGGCAAAGGTGAACATGCAGTAGATCACTGAATACATCAAAAACTCATGCGACAGCATATCCGCGCCCAAAAGTTCCAGAGTGCGCAGCCGAATACGGCTGAATAGAAGTTTCATAAGGGTTCCCCCTCTTTGCCCGACCGCCGAAATGGCACGACAGCCGGCTGCCGCATATGAGCGAGCGGCGCGCCAAATATCCTTTTTCAAGCAAAAACACGCGCACGAAAAAGCGCGGCAGACAAACGCACCGCCGCCTCTCCGCCGGTACCGCCTGATCTGCCACGCGTCCCTTTGCTTCATCCGCACCGGGTTTCAGAACCCGGCGCCCTTTTTAGTTCTCTTTGAAATAAGCGTTCAGCTTTGCAACAAGCTCGTCGGCGTTCGTACCGTGCACGGCGCACGCCTGGGCAATACTCTCATTGCGCGAGGACGGGCAGCCAAGGCAGTGCATCCCGATTTCGATAAAATACTTCGCCGTTCCGATATCCGCAGAGAGAACCTCTCCGATCAGTGTGTCTTTTGTAATTTCCGGCATTTTAAACCTCCTGTACCATGAAAAAACCATGGCTGCCGCTTTTACGGCAAGCGGCGCGCCGATATCATTCTTTTTTTGCTTGCCGCCGCGCGCGGCCCTGCGCTGTCTACAAGCATTATACCGGTATCCTTCGCGTTTTTCAATACCAAAATGCGCCGCGCACCGGCTTTTTCCTCACAGGCCCTTGCCCGTCATGGCCGCTCCGATGATTCCTGCGTCGTTGCCGAGCTGCGCCTGACGGATCTCCGTCTGAACGCAGTTTTTTGTATAGCGGTCGCGCTCGACGATATGGATAAGCGGCTTTAAAAGATAGTCGCCCTCCTTGCTGATGCCGCCGCCAATCACGATCACTTCACACTGGAAAATATGCACCATGTTGACCAGCCCGCAGCCAACATATTCAATATATTGTTCCACCACTGCTTTTGCCGTCTCATCTCCGCGTTTCGCTTCGTCGAAAGCCGTGCGGCCGTTTACCTCGCCGTTGCGCTGGCACCATGCATGCATCGAACTTTCCGGATGCGCCTGCATCGCCTCTTTTGTCTGCGCTACAAGCGCATTGACGGATGCGTACTGCTCCCAGCAGCCGCGGCGCCCGCAGCCGCATTTTTTTCCACCGTAGACGATGACCGTATGGCCGATCTCCCCCGCGGCGTCATTGATACCCGAATATACGCGTCCGCCGATGACAATTCCACCGCCGACGCCCGTGCCGAGCGTGACCATCAGCGAGGACGAACATCCCGCCGCCGCGCCCGACGTCGCCTCTCCCAGCGCCGCGGCATTGGCGTCGTTCTCCAGATACGCCGGGCAGGTGAACTCCGGCAAAAAGCTGTCGAGCACCGGCGTTTCATCAAACGGCAGGTTGGACGAAACGATGATCCTCCCGTCCGACTTGCGGATAATGCCCGGCGTGCCGATCCCAATGCCCGCGATATCGTCCGGCGTCAGACCAGCCTGCGCTGTAAGCTCCAGCGCAAGGGCGTGCATCCCCTCTTTAATTTGCTGCGGCCCGTTTTCAAAAAGCGTCGGCCTTGACGATTTGACAATGATCTTGCCTTTGTCGTCAACTACTCCGCCTGCAATATTGGTTCCTCCCAGATCGATGCCGATATAATACATCTCTGCGCTCTCTCCTTATCCTAAATAATATGATCCGGTCCGTTGATAACACCGACCAGATCGAGCCCCTTCCGCTCCAGGAAGTAGGCGCTCAGCCGTTCGAGCGACGCATTGACGACCAGTTCCTCCGGAAAGTCCGCTTCCCGCAGCAGTTCTTCCGCGCGGGTGAAATCGCCAAGCGTAAAGGTGATATGCGCGTCGGTCGATAATACGATCGGCACGCCGTGCTTTTTGCAGAGCTTCGCCACTGTCAGGCAATTCTCCCGGCTTCCCGGCCGGACGGTGAGTGAGGATGCGTTGATTTCAAACATCTTCCCGTATTTCACGCACTGCGAAATGATGCGTTCAAAATCAAATGCAAAATGCGGGTTGCCCGCGTGGCCGATAGTGTTGACATGCGGATTGCGCAAAACCTGTTCCAGCGCCTCCGTTACGATATCCGGCCCGGCCGGTGGGAACACCGGCTCGTGAAACGAAGCAATGACATAATCAAGCCCTTCCAGGACTCTGTCCGGCAGGTCCAGCGTGCCGTCCGGCTGAATATTCGCCTCCGCACCGCGCAGGACGAACACACCGCGCAGCTTTCGGGGAATGACGCCGAGGCTCTCAAAATGCCACTCGTGCGGCGCGTCGGGCATCGACGGCGCATGATTGGTGAGCGCGATACCCAAAAGCCCCTTCTCTCTGGCGGCGTCCGCCATTTCAAAAAGCGTGTTGAAGGCGTGCGCCGTGACGCATGTATGTGTGTGCATGTCCGCGATAATCTGCAATTTGCCTATCCCCTTTTGCTTGTTTGGTCATCTGCCCCATGCGCATTTGCCCCCGCAATAAACGCAGGATGCCCGCGCGTAAAAGTTTTTCGCCGCTGCCCGCTCCGCAGGCAGGCAGCGATTGGATCGCCGCAGCCGCTTTGCGTCGCTTTACATGGCAGGGCGCAGCTACTTCCCGCCCATTGACTCATACAGCCGGTCGGAAAGCTCCTGCGCGGCGTTATAGCCCATTTTCTTCTGGCGGTTGTTCATCGCCGCGACCTCAATAATGACGGCGAGGTTGCGCCCGGGTTTGACTGGTATCGTAAGCGAAGGCACTTCAATATCAAGGATGGAGGAATACTGGTTATCCGCTCCAAGCCGGTCATACTGCTTGCCCTCGACCCACTGCTCGAGATTGATAACAAGGTTGATATTCTCTGTCATTTTGACCGCGCCCATACCGAAGATCCGGCGCACATCGATAATGCCGATGCCCCTGAGCTCAATGAGATAGCGTATGATATCCGGCGCAGTTCCGACGAGCGTTTTCTGCGAAACGCGCTTGATCTCCACCGCGTCGTCGGCGATCAGGCGGTGTCCGCGTTTGACAAGCTCAATGGCCGTCTCGCTTTTACCCACGCCGCTGTCGCCCAGAATCAGCACCCCTTCGCCGTATACTTCGACAAGCACGCCGTGGCAGGTGATACGCGGCGCGAGCATGACTTTGAGCCATGCGATCAGCGCGCTTGTAAAAACCGCGGTGTACTCATGTGTGCGCATCAGCGGCACGCCGTACTTCTCCGCCAGCTCCAGATAGACCGGCGGCAGTTCGATGCCCCTGGTGATGATCAGGCAGGGGATCCTCGTCGCAAAAAGCGCCTCCAGGCAGCTGCGCTGCCGGTCAGGCGGCAGGCTCTCAACATACGCGCTTTCAACCTTACCCATGATCTGAATGCGGTTTGTATCAAAATAGTCAAAATATCCCGTCAGCTGCAAAGCAGGGCGGTTGACGTCGTCATGACGAATCTCCACCCGCTCGAAGCCGTCCGGCGCACATAAAATCTCCAGTTCAAATTCGTGCTGGATCTCTCCGAGCGTGACGCTGAATTGGCTGTCCATATCTCGCTCCATACGCCGTGCGGCATGTCATCTGCGCCGTACGGCGGCCGCCGATTCCAGCGGGCGGCGCGCCGAATTTTCCGACCAGAATGCGGCGCAGGCGCGCCGCTCGCCTTTCAGGCCGAAAGCCGTAAATTTACGCACATCGTCTCTTCGATCACGATATGCGCAATGTATATGCGGATATTATACATGATACCGCCATTCATTGCAATAACACATCTTTCATGCAGTAAGTGTATATAAAACTTTTTTGCCTTTTCCTCTTGCAATTATACATCTTTCATGGTAATATATTTCATGTCGCTTTGTGGTACTGATTTCATAATGCATGTTTTTGCTGTTTTATGAGATATTAAGTATAATAACCCGCTAAAGGAGGTGCAGCAGAATGGCTAAATGCGATATTTGCGGCAAGGGCGTTGTTTTCGGCATTAAGGTTTCCCACTCCCACAGGAGGTCTAACAGAACCTGGAAGCCCAATGTCAGACGCGTGAAGGCTCTGGTGAACGGATCTCCGTGCCATGTCAACGTCTGTACGAGGTGCCTCCGCTCCGGCAAGGTTGAAAGAGCTGTCTGACGCATACAAATAAGGACATCTGATTTATCAGATGTCTTTTTTGTTATCCATTTTTCTTGTATCCTGATTTTCTCCGGCAGGAGAGCAAAATCCCGCCCGCCGGCGTCAGCAGGCGCCGCGGAGCGTCCATCATGATCCAGGAGGTCATTTTATGTTTGTCGTACACGCTTGCTATTATGTAAAGCCTGAACGCGAAGCCGACTTTCTCCGTGCGGCAGGTGCAAACGCCGCTGCGAGCCGCGGGGAAAAAGGAGTCGTCCGTTTCGATCTTCTTCGCCGCGAGGGTGCGGAATGCGTCTACTTCTTCGATGAAATGTACCGGAATGAGGCCGCGTACGCCGCCCATCGCGAGACGGCGCACTACCGGGCCTGGCGCGCCTGCTGCGGCGATTTCTTTTCCGCGCCCTTCTCCGTCTCCCGTTTTACAGTAGTGGAAGGATAGGATTTGAAAAAATCATTCGTCTGCTTTCCGGCGCACGGGATATCGAAGCCAGCGTCCTTCTCTGACGGAACGCTTACAGAACAAAAGTCAGAGCCACCCGTAAACGGGTGGCCTGCACTCGCCCTATAAGGGCGTGATATTAGCCGCGCCTCAAAGCGCGGTGAAACGGTCTGCCGACCGCATACTTTTACAAACAGCCCCACAAAGTGGGGCTGTTTGTATTCCCGTTTTTATCGGATCAGACAGTAGCATCCAACTTCGCGAAAGCCAACCTTGCGATAAATGCTCCCTGCCTCCGGATTGTCATAAAACAGGCACAAAAAGCGCATACCGTCATCAAGGCAGGCCCTGCACAGCGCGCTCACGATCGTCGTTGCCAGCCCGCGGCCGCGATAGCCCTTGCGCGTCGCCACGCCGATGACCATCGCCGACATCGAATTTTCCGCCGAGGTCGCCGCTGTCGCGATCAGCGCATCCCCTTCAAACACGCCGAACGCACGCCCGCCCTTCTCCAGCGTGCGGCGCATATTCCCAATCTCTTTTTCCGGATCGTCGCGGTAATCGTCCATGAATTCATCGATCGTCGCATAAAGCGCAACGATATCCGCCGCGTCGTGCGGTGAGAGCCTGCGGATCTCAAAGCTGCCTGTCTCCTCCAGCGTGCATACCGCGTCGATGCGCGACAGATACGTCCGCCTCACCTGCCGGGATGGAAAAAACGGCGCGAGCGCTCCGGCAATGTCCTCCTTGGCACTGATGCATCCGACCTCAGGCGCGGCGTTTATATACGCCGCAACCGCGCCGGCGTCGAACTGCTGCCGGTCGCTGTAAACAATAAAATTGTCGAGATATCTCAGCACCACGCAATCGTATGTGCCCTCAGCACGGTCCAGCGCATGCACTTCGCACGTCTCAGACATGAGGCCGAAATTCTCGATATCTCCGATGATAAACAGGTTGTACTCCGGCTCCTTCATCAGGTAGCGGAGGAGGGTATCCCTGTCTTTCTCAAGCAGCTTCCTCATATGCGTTCCTTTCAGGAACAACGCCTGCTCACGACCATTCCATCTGTCCGCCTGCAAGCCAGCTCTCCTCAATTTCGCCGCGCCTCTGGCGGGAGAGAAGCGCGCGTATCGCCTGGCGCGCGTCCGCCCCCTCATACAAAACACGATATACCGCGTCACTGATTGGCATCTCTACATGAAAGCGTCCGGCCAGTTCGCGCGCGGCCGCAGCGGCATAGTAGCCTTCCACCACGGCCCCCACTTCGCGCATGGCGTCCATCGCCGTCTTCCCCTGCCCGACAAGCCGTCCGGCGCGATAGTTGCGCGAGTGGATCGACGTGCACGTCACGATCAGGTCCCCCAGACCCGAAAGCCCCGCGAGCGTCTGGCTCATACCGCCTGCCGCCACGCCCAGACGGGCCATCTCCGTAAGGCCGCGCGTGACGAGCGCCGCCTTCGTATTGTCGCCCAGCTCCATCCCGTCACACACCCCCGCCGCAAGCGCTATGACGTTTTTCAATCCTCCGCCGAGCTGCGCCCCGACGATGTCCGGCGTGGTATAGACGCGGAAAAAAGCATTCATAAACGCCTCCTGCACCGCCTCGCACGCCGCACGGTCTCGCCCCGCAGCAACGACGGCGCCCGGCACGCCGCGCGCGACCTCCTCCGCATGCGAGGGGCCCGTCAGCGCCACGATGGGATGCGCATCGCCGAGAACACGCGCAAGCGACTCTGAAAACAGGCAGCATCCGTTCTCGCGGTCGAAGCCCTTTGTCAAAAGCGTAAAAATGCTCCCTGGTCGGAGGATCAGCCCTCTGACGCGCTCAGCCGTCTGCACGAGCGCGAACGACGGCACCGCGAAGACGACCATCTCCGCGCTTTCCGCACAGGAAATATCCGTTGTGACCGTGATCTCTTCCGGAATCCTGACTCCGGGAAGAAAGCGCTCGTTCTCACGCGCGATTTCAAGCTTTGCCGCCTCTTCGGGGCTGAAAGACCACAATACGACCTCATGACCGTTCCCCGCCAGGAGGACAGCGGCCGCCGTTCCCCAGCCGCCGCTGCCAAGCACGCTGATCTTCATTTTTTATGCTCCTTTTCCGTCACTTTGGGTTTTTGCTTATACGAGTGTTTCGACTCCGTTCCATGTGCGATGCGGCCGATGTTGGACCTGTGGAGCCAGATCACGCCAAGCCCAACTACAGCTGCAATCGCGGTCATCACCGCATCGCGATGAAAATACCACATCGCAAAGGGGAAGGTAAATGCCGCGAGAACGGAGCCGAGGGAGACATACCGTGTCAACAAAAACGCTAGCAGGAACACCGCAAAAATGACCAGGAACACCCTCCAGTCAATCAGCGCGATCATCGTCGCTGCCGTCAGCACACCCTTGCCGCCCTTGAAGCCGAAATAGAGCGGGAATACGTGTCCCACCACAACGAACACGCCCGCGACAAGCTTGCCCATATCTCCTGCAAGCCAGGCGCCGATCGCCACCGCTGCGACGCCTTTCAGGATATCGCCGCCCATCACGATGAGCGCCTTTTTGCCGCCCATTGTGCGGAAAGCATTTGTGCTGCCGGCGTTGCCGCTGACGTAATTGCGGATGTCCACGCCGAGCATGAGTCTGGACACGATGATGGCGCTGTTAAGACTTCCGAGCAGATATGCCGCCACGATGATCGCAGCCATTTTCAAAAATTCCATAAGGATCCCCCCGTATGTTGTGACCCGTCCGGCACGGCGCGCATGCCGGGCAGATCCCCCGTATGAAGAAAGAGATTCCATCGCCTGCCGCAGGCCCTGTGCAGGGCCGCCTCAGTCCTTATCGCCCTTTTGCCGCACCACCAGGCGCACCGGCGTGCCCTCAAGGCCAAACGTCTCCCTGAGCTTGTTTTCAAGATACCGCTGATAAGAAAAGTGGAACAGCCGCGCGTCATTGCAGAAGCATACGAAGCACGGCGGCTTTGCGCCTACCTGCGTCATATAGTAGATCTTGAGCCGCCGGCCCTTGTCCGTAGGCGGCTGCACGCGCATCGTTGCCTCCGCCAGCACGTTGTTGAGCATGCCCGTTGTGATGCGCATCGCGCTCTGCTCGGCGACATGGCAGATGGTGTCAAAAAGCTTTTCCACGCGCTGCCCCGTCTTCGCGGAAATAAACGCTACCGGCGCATACGTCATATACGCCAGGTCGCGGCGCACGTCGTCGCGCATGCGGTCCATCGTGCGCTCGTCCTTTTCCACCAGGTCCCACTTGTTGACGACGATGATGGATGCCTTCCCCTTCTCATGCGCGTAGCCGGCGATCTTCGTGTCCTGCTCGGTCACGCCGTCGAGCGCGTCGATCATGATCAGGCACACGTCCGACCGGTCGATGGCCATCAGCGCGCGCAGCACGCTGTATTTTTCAATGCTCTCCTCCACGCGCGACTTGCGGCGGATGCCCGCGGTGTCGATGAAGAGGAAACGGCCCTGTTCGTTTTCAACGAGCGTATCGACGCTGTCGCGCGTCGTTCCGGCGACGTCGCTCACAATGACGCGCTCCTCACCGGCGAGGAAATTGATGAGCGAGGACTTGCCCGCGTTCGGCTTGCCGATCACTGCGACGCGGATCACGTCGCCCTGCTCCTCTTCGTCTTCCTCCGGCGGAAAATAGTTGTAGCACGCATCGAGTAGGTCGCCGCTGCCCATGCCGTGCAGGGCCGAGACCGGCATCGGGTCGCCGAGGCCGAGGTTGTAAAACTCATAGATCTCCGGCGGCGGAAGGCCCGGGCTGTCGACCTTGTTGACGCACAGCACCACCGGCTTTTTCGACCGGAGGAGCATGTTCGCCACGTCGTGGTCCGCCGCAGTCACACCCGTGCGCACATCCGTCACAAAGATGATGACATCCGCATGCGCAATGGCAATCTCCGCCTGTTCGCGCATGAATTTCAGGATCTCATCCTGCGTGTTCGGCTCGA
>CAKTWY010000091.1 GCA_934630445.1 uncultured Eubacteriales bacterium | reverse complement strand
ACAACCTCGTGCGCATCGACATGACCGAGTATATGGAGAAGTTCTCCGTCTCGCGCCTCATCGGCGCGCCTCCGGGATACGTCGGCTACGAGGAGGGCGGCCAGCTGACAGAGGCGGTGCGCCGCCATCCGTACTCCGTTGTCCTCTTCGACGAGGTGGAAAAGGCGCATCCGGACGTGTTCAATATCCTTTTGCAGGTGCTTGACGACGGGCGCATTACCGATTCGCAGGGCCGCACGGTCGATTTTAAGAACACCATTATTATTTTGACGTCGAACCTCGGCTCGAACTACCTGCTCGAGGGCATCGATGAAAACGGCGACATCCGCGCCGAGGCGCGCGCGGAGGTGGAGGCGCTGCTGCGCCGCTCGTTCCGGCCGGAGTTTCTGAACCGCCTGGACGAGATCGTCTTCTATAAGCCTCTGACGAAGGGGGATATCACGAAGATCATCGACCTCATCATCGCAGAGCTGAACCGCCGCCTGGCGGAAAAGCAGCTGACGTGCACCGTCACGCCGGCGGCGAAGGCGTTCATCGTCGAAAACGGCTATGATCCCGCGTTCGGCGCGCGTCCGCTGCGCCGCTATGTGCAGCGCCATGTCGAAACGCTGATCGCCAAAACCATTCTTTCCAGCGACCTTCTTCCCGGGCAGACGCTCGCGGTGGACCTCGCGGACGGCGCGCTCACCGTGCGCGTCCAGGGCGCGTAAAACGCTGTCCTCCGGAGCGCTTTCCCCACATTGTCATCCTGAGCGAAGAGGTATTTTCCCATACCTGTCATCCTGAGCGTCAGCGACTTGCCCACTCGTCGGAATCGTCGCTGCGCGTCGCCTCAAAGGGCTTCCTTCAGCTCCGTTCCTCCTCCGCAAAACTGTTCCTTTCTCCCGCCCCCGGCGGCAGTCACAGTTTTGCCCCCTCCGGGGCACGCGAGGATCCCGCATGTAGGACGGCATTCTGCCGGAACGTGTCCTCCTACGCCCGGGATTCTTCGGCCTACGTTTTGCCCACTCGTCGAGGTCGTCGCTACGCCTATACAGGCTCCTATAGCTCCGCCTCTCCTCCGCAAACACGCTCCCTGTTTCCGCCCCCGGCGGCGGTCGCGTATTTGCCCCAGAATGACAGAAAGCGCTGTCATCCTGAGCGAAGCGAAGGATCCCGTCCGTCAACCGGAGCACGACCGCCTACGTCCGGGATTCTTCGGGGCAAAGCCCCTCAGCATGACAGGGCTTCCTGAGCGCCAGCCATACCCCAAAGGTCACGCGAGGACTCCGTCCGCGGGCGGAGGAGCTGGTCGGAGCGCATGAGGACGCTGTCCGTTCGGCCGCATTACCGGAAAACAAAATGGCATCATCCCGGCAATTTCGCCGGGATGATGCCATTTTTTCTCTTTTTTCTGTTCTCTCGTCTTTTCACTCGGTATAATAAGCGCCGCTGTAGCAAAGCGGGCAGCTTTTGCCCATGCACGCACCCCACAGCTCGAAGCGAAACCACTTCTGGTCGAGCGGCAGCTCAAACCCGGCCGTCTCGCCGTCGCCGAGCGCGCCCTCCCACAGGATGCGCTCCCCTTCTCCGACGACGCGCAGCGTTTTGCATCGGATATCGAAGCGCCCCCATACCTTCCTGCGTGTCTCGGCGTCCGCACGGACGGTGAACACGGCCTGCGCGCCGCGCGGCAGCACGTCGCCGGGCACATACTGCCGCCCCTCCGCGGCCACGCGCGCATCGAGCACCGGGCCGAGCGTGATCATCGTGCGCCCGCGCCGGATCGCGTCCATCGCCAGCTCCGGCGTGATGCGCTCCCCATCAATGCCAAGCCTGGTCGCCGCCTGCGGCTCGTGGTCGTTTTTGTTGTGATGCCCGTCGCGTCCGTAGGAGATCGCGATGCGGTGGCCCTTGTCGAGAAGGCCGCTCCAGAAGTGGATGCTGCGGATATTTTCCGCCGAATCCACGGGCGGGAACGTGCCCGACCATACCTCAATGTAGTCCACAAGGCTGTAATCGCGGATCTGAAATTCCCAGCTGCAGCCGGTGTACATCGGGCTTCCGATCGAGAAGGGGTGCGCCATGCCGACGATGCCGCCGTTTTCATGGATCTCGCGGATCCTGTCGTCGATCTCGGGCGGGCGCACATAGCGCCAGTCGACGTGTTTGCCGCAGCCGAGCACGAGCATATGACCGAAAAACGTCGTCCACTCGATGCCGCGGATGACGGGCACCGTCTCCTCTTCCAGCGCTTTCGTCAGAAAGCGCAGCCCCGACGCGGTATTGTGGTCCGTCAGCGCGATGAGGGAAAGCTCCCGCTCCTTTGCCGCGCGGCAGAGCTGCTCGACGGTGAATTCCCCGTCGCTGTGCACCGTGTGCGTGTGCAGTTCGCCTGCAAACCAGTTCATCCCTTATATACCCCCTCGACCTTCAGCGTGTAGTGCAGATCGGTGACGATCGAGCAGCCGAGGAGCGTCACGCGCCAGTAGCCCCTGTTGATCTTCCCTGGGTAGAGGCCGGGCGTGGCGTCGCCCTCCTCCACAAAGCAGAACTGGTCCGGCTCGCCGCGGTGCGCGCTGCCGCGGAACGTTCCCGTTTCGTCGTCAAAGGACAGGGTGAGCAGGTTTTTCAGGGGAAGAAAATCCGTTTCTGACGGGTATCCGCCGGTGTATTCCTCCGGAACATATTTTCTGCGCGCCTTGCGGATCAGCTCCAGCGCGAATTCGCGCGGCTCGACATAAAGCGGCTCAAAATGATATGTAAATTCCAGCCGGTCGTAAGGCGCGTCGACAAACACGTCTATCGGGATGCAGTGATCCGATTTTTCCGGCGGAACGTACGCGCTTGTTTCAAAAAGGAGCTTGCGTTTTTCCAAAGGATCCCCCTGCCTTTCAGCATTTTCGCAAAGTGTAACACCCGGCGCGGCGCGTGTCAATGGCCGCCGCACAAAGCGCGTAAAATGCGCAAAAAGACCGCAGAAAAGGACAAATCAAACCGGTCCTTGTCCGGCAGGGCGCTCCACGGGTAAAAAAACGCCGGGCGGCAGTTCTGCCGCCCGGCGGACCGGGAATGCTGACTGGTTTTACTGTCCTTGGGTTTCGTCGTATGCGCGCGCACACAGCGCTTCGAGCGCGTCGGCAGGAAGATGCTTCGCTGCCGCGAGCGCGAGCGAGCCGATGTACGGCGGGTATTTCGGGCTGACGAGCTCCATCCCCAGAGAGGAGAGCCGCGCGCGCAGCGGCGCGAGCACTACCTCGCCCGCGCGGAAAAGGCCGCCCGAATATGAAACGCGCACCGCCTCGCCGGGCGCAAAGGCGAGGCCTTCCTTCACCGCGCGCACCATTTCCGTCAGCTCCCACACCGCGTCCTCATACAGCTTTTTCATCGTTTCGTCGCCCATGCGATACGCCTTTTCCGCCAGAAGCTGCATTTTCGCAAACTGCGAGGGCTGCTTTGTCATGAATTCCACAATGTTCCCCACAAAGTAAATGTCCTTCTTCGTCAGGGAAAAATGCTCCTTAAACACGTCGTAGAGCGCCGTGCGCGGCAGCCGGCCGTCCGACTGTTTGAAAAACGCCGCCATTGCCCGGATGCCGACCCAGCTGCAGGAGCCCTCGTCGCTGAAAAAGAGGTTCCAGCCGCCGACGCGCTTTTCGCTGCCTTTGTAGTCCATCCCATAGGCGATCGCCCCCGTGCCGGCGACGACATTGATGCCCGGCTGCGCGCCGAGCGAACCTGCCCAGCCCATCACGGCGTCGTTTGCCAGGCGCACGCGCTCAAACGGCAGAAGCTTTGCGATGATATCGGGGATGGTCTCCTCCGTCTCCTCCACTTCGCCGTAGGTCGGCAGGCCCAGCGCCGCGTACGTTACATCGTCTTTTGTGATGCGCGCGTCGGCGAGCACCTCGCCGATGCACGAGGTCATATGCCGCTCAAACCCTTCGCGGCCGAGGTGAGAATAGTTGCATCCGGCGTACACGCGGTGTGATAAAATGGCGCCGTTTTCATCGGAGAGAATGAATTCGGTTTTTGTCGAGCCGCCGTCACAGCCTAAAAAATACATGCTTCAGTTCCTTTCTGTCGTCAGATTTCAAAATCCACGGACGCGCCTATACCGCCGGGTATAGAACGCCGATCGCCACCGCTGCGAGCACGATCGTCACCGTGAAAAAGAATGTCGAGTGCACCACGCCCGCCGAGGCAAAGCCCACGTCTGTGCCGTACCGCTCGGAAAAGATCGCCGTCACGACGGCGCTGGGCATGGCGCACATGATGAACACCGTCACCGCCGCGTCGCGGGAAAAGCCGAGCGCGTGTACGCTGGCCAGCACCAGCGCGGGAATGAGCACAAGCTTTAAGAAGCTGGTAAAATACAGCGTTCTGCTTTTAAAAACGTCGCCGAAGCGCATCGTCGCCAGCATGCTGCCCACGATGAGCATGCACAGCGGCGTGCACATCCCACCGAAGAGCGACATGAACTGCGTGTAAAAGGACGGGAGCGGGATGTTGAAAAAGAGGATGACAAGCATCACCAGCGTCGCCGGCAGGCTGAAGTCCTTTGTCAGCACATCTTTGACGCTGCGCACCCGCTCGCCGGACAGAAGCCCGATCCCGTAAGTAAAGAAAAAGAGATTGTAGATGGCGTTGAAAAATACCGCCAGGAAGATGCCCCGGCTGCCCAGGAAAATCGACACCACCGGATAGCCGAGAAAGCCCACGTTTGCAAACGACACAAGGTTGACCGCCACGCGCTGGCGCGCGTCCGGCAGCCCCGAATAGCGGAACAAAAGCCGCGTTGCCGGCAGAATGAGGAGAAAAAAGCCCAGCGCGAACAGGCACACGCAGAGGATATCCCGCGCGCCCTGGCTCAGGTCCATCCCGCTGCAGTTTAAGATCGCGCACGGCAGCGCGATATACATGACCACGTCGGAAAGGCCCTTCTGCACGCGCGCGTCGATAATCCCCGCGCGCCGCGCGGCAAAGCCCGCGCCGCCCATCAGGAAGATGACGGCCAGCTGGGAAAAGACGACCTCAAACATCGGCGCTCCCCTTTGCGCGCGCCGTGCGGCGGTTTGAGAGGAAGATGATCGCCGCTGCGACAAACGAACACACGCTCACCGCAATCATCATGTGCTTGGCGCCGTATGCTTTTGCGATCGCCCCGTCGATGGAATTCCCGGCCATGGAGCCGAGACTTGACCCCACCGCCCATGCCAAAAGCTGCGCTGTCGAGAGATATTTTTCCTCCACGGTTTCGAGCATAAAGTCGATGCTCGCCGGCAGAAACAGCGCGAATGACAGCCCGTGCAGCGCGATGGATGCGAATACCCATCCGTAGGTCGGCGCAAGGCCCATGCCCAGGCCCTTCAGACCGTAGAAGATCATTGAAAGCGCAATAAAGCGCGACGCGCTCCAGCCCATGCGGCGCTTAAAGCGGTTGTAGAAGACCATGATCGGCACTTCCGTGATCGCCATGATGAACAGCCCTGCGCCCACCACGCTCTCCGACCCGCCCATCTCCGCGACGAGAACGGAAAAGAAGCTGTCCGTCGCGCAGCTGGAGATCGTGTTGAGAAAGTATGCGCCGATAAAGATCAGGTAGACGCGGTTGGCCGCCAGTGAAAGGACGCCCTCGCGCAGCGTGACGGCGCGGCGCACCTCCACCCGGGGCGGGTTTGGCAGCATGAGCACCACCGCACAGAGGAAAACGAACATCACGATCAGCACGACCGGCGCCGGCGTGTAGCCGAAGCGTTCAACCACCACGCCGAATATGGCCACTGTCACCGCGTAAGAGACCGAGCCGCCCGAGCGCGTCGCGCCGTAATTGATCGCCAGGCCGCCTGCCATGAGCTTTGACACCCACGAGTCGATGAAGCCCATCATGCAGAAGATCGTCGCATAGATGCCCATGATGCATGCCGTCACGACGAGCCTCTGCCCGCCCGAGTGCACAAGCGCGTAGAAAAGCGCGCAGGACACGCCGCAGCTGGCGAGAATGATCTGCTTGGAGCAGGAGAACTTGTCGTTCAGGTATCCCCATACAGGCTGCGCGACAAACGCCGCCAGAGAGGCCGCCGTCATCGTGGCTCCGATCTGGAGCGAATCGTAGCCGAAGCGCTGCATCACCGGAGCAAGATATGCAAGGGCAATGCCGCTCATCGCGGTAAAGATGGACTGAACAAGGAGCACCAGGATGTTGGCGCGCCGTTTCGAAAGCATATGGTCACCGACCTTCTGTAAAAATATTGCCGTTGGCGCGGACTGTTTTCACGCAAAACTGCAAACCAATCATACGCCCATCCGGAGCGGCCGGCAAGTATGCATTTTTCTAACACATACTTACCCAAAGCCTCGCGCTTCCGGACGTGGATGAGAAAACAGGGGCCGGTCGCCCGGCCCCTGTATCGCCGCTTTTTGTTACATCAGCTTTGTCGCCATCGTCGGATGGAAGTCGGGGTATCTCGGCTTGTCGATGTCAAACCCGCAGAACTCCGAGAGCTTGGCGCTGATGGTCTGCACCGGCACGAGGAACTCGAAGCACGAAAGCTCAGCGTTCCCGCTCGAGAGGAGATTGACGTTGCGCGCGCCCTCGACCGGCTCGCCGCGGGAGATGAGGTAGCACTTAGCGCCCTTCCCCTCGGCATAGCGCGCCAGGCGCTCAAAGCGCTCGCGCGCCGCGCCGTCCGGCAGCATGTAGAGCATATACGTCTTTTCGCACAGCATATTCGCCACGCCGTGCAGGTATTCTTCAAATTCATAGCATACGCACGGGCGCCAGATCGTCTCGAGCATTTTCAGCGCGCCCTCGAGCGCTGCGCCGTAATCGCACTTCTCCGCGAGTACGAGGATGTGCTCGGACGGGGCCATCTCCGCGGCGTTGTCCGCCACCCATTTGATGCAGCGCCTGGCGTTTTCCGCCACGTGCGACGCCGCGGTATAGAGGTCCGCGATGGTCTTGTCGTAATAATTCTGGCAGACGGTGCCCTTCGCGCGGCCGAGCTCGAGCGCGAGGAGCATCAGCGTCAGTGCCGAGCCGGACACGCCCTTCGTCTTGGCGCCGACCTTTTCCTCGCCGATGCGCAGCGAGACCGACAGGCTCGCCGCCTGCGCGGTAGGGGTGCTGTCCTCCTGCGTGATGGCGGTCACCTTATGCCCTGCCGCGACAAGCTCTTTTACCTTGTTGAGCGTGGAGAAGCTCTTCCCGCCCTGCGACGTGCCGATAAACAGCGGCGCTTTTTCGCATATCAGGGAGAGGTCCTGCATGCGTGTGGGCACCGAGCAGGTCACTTCGACGCCGAGCGCCTTTTCGATGACCGGCTGCGCCATCACGGATGCGTGCCAGGAACTGCCCGACCCGAACAGGAACACGCGGTCGATGGGCTGATCCTTGTACAGCGCGACAAATTCGCGCGCAAGGTCCTCGCGCTGGTCGAGGATGCCCTTCATAATTTCGCCCTGGGAGTTGATATAGCTCTGCATGAGTTCGCTCATTTTTATGCCTCCGTCTCAAATATGTTACAGCTATTAATATAAAAATTAGTACAATCAATATAATAATAGATCATGCGAAAAAAAGCAAGCCCTTCCGGCCATTTCCCGCAAGTTTTTACACTGCGCGCACGGCGGAGCGTCTCCTGCCTGTTCGCGGCAAAAAACCGGCCCGGAACAACCGTTCTGGGCCGGTTCTGAAAAAGCAATTACTGGTTGATCTTGGAGACGATGTCCTGATACATCCTGAGGTCTTCCATCGAGTCGGCGAAGGAAGTCTTGGGCTTCTTGCCCTCGGTGATGCAGTCGTACAGGTAACGCACTTCGTTCTCAAAGGAATCGTGATAGTCCGGCCCGTAGGTGGTGAACTTGCAGTCGTCCTTCGTCGCTTCCGCCACTTCGAACACGCCCGGCTGATAGCGCAGATACGGCGTTTCGTGCTTGATCTTCATGCGGCGGTCGCCCTGATAGATCTCGATAGCCGCGTCAAACTGTACGATATCCTGATCGTTGACGACTTCGTAAACGCCGATGAAGCCCTTGAACTGGAAGGTGACGATGGCATGCTCGCCGTCGACGGTGACGTTCAGGACCTTCGGCGTGTAGCCGACGAGCTCGCGCACAGCCGCAAGGGTGTGGCAGCCAAGGCCTGTGAACATCGGGTACGTCAGGCGCTGCTGCGCGGTGCAGTCCGCGCCGATCGCGGCCGAGATCTGGTCATAGCGGCGCTTTTTGCTCTCTGCCAGCTTCTCCGGCGGAATGTCGTTGAAGCGCAGCGGCTTCTTCGTCTGGCCGATAAAGTATCCGCCCTCGAGGATGATATCGCGGAAACGCATATATTTGATCGGGCGGTCGTCCTCTTCAAGCATCTTCTTGCACTGGAGGAAGCCCTGCGAGAAGCGGCGCATATAACCGACCATATGGACCTTGTTGGGATGCTTTTTCTCAAGCTCCATCAGGTCTTCCAGCTCCGCCGGGTCGAGAACGACCGGCTTCTCGATGAAGACGTGCTTGTCCGCCTCGATGGCGAGCTTGGCGATGTCATGATGATACTGGTCCGGCGAAAGAACAAAGACGAGGTCGACGTCGTCGGCCTTGACGAGCTCTTCCGGCGAGGAATAGGCTTTGGCGCTGTACATCTTTGCGATCTCAGCGGTGAGCGCGGGGGAGAGGTCGTTGACCGCGGTGATCTGATACATGTCGCGGAGCGACTGCAGCACCGGCAGGTGATTGAGCTGCGCGATGGTGCCAAGACCGATAAAGCCTGCACGAATCATGCTTACCCTTTCTTCCACTCGACAAAGCGAGGGCGCCGCTTTACGGCGAGCGGCATGCCGAATTCGCGGAGAGAGGCCCCCGCGTTTATCTTCGATTTTATTATAAGGTTTGTAATAAAACGGGTCAATGGAAAGATTGTACATAATCTATAAAAATTTTGCTCTCGGGCGGACGGCTTTCAACATCTTACAAAAAAGACGGGCGTACATTGGGCAGGTTGCACACAGCCGCGCCGGCGCGCATGTTCCACAAAAACAGCTGCCCGGACGGAGTGATTGTATCTTTTTTGTAACAAATGACGAAGAATGAACAATTTATACTTGAAAAAAGTCGATTCAGGCTGTAAGATAAAATCAACAGTGCTTTAAATATACAGTAAAGGATGATAACAATATGGCTGCACGTCTTTTTCAGGGCATCATTCTGCAGATGAAAGACTCAGTTGACCGCACCATGGGCGTGATCGATTCGACCGGCGCCATCGTTGCATGCACGGAGCTTCCGCGCATCGGCGAGATGCGCGAGGACGCGGCGAGCGAACTTGCGTATACCAACGATATGGTACGTGTCGGCGGCATGACATACAAACCCCTTGCCGGGCGCAGCTCGCGTTTTGAGTACGCGGTCTTCGTCCATGGCGAGGACGAGCTTGCAAAGAGCATCTGCGGGCTCGCGGCGGTATCGATCAACAGCGTCAAGTCGTTTTACGATGAAAAGCACGACAAAACGACCTTTATCAAGAACATTATCCTCGACAATATCCTCCCGGGCGACATCTACATCAAGTCGCGCGAGCTGCATTTCGGCAGCGACGTCACCCGCGCGGTGTTCCTGATCCGCCAGGTGGAGAAGGCAGAGATCGCCGCCGTGGATGTGCTCACGAGCCTTTTCCCCGACAGGCAGAAGGATTTTGTCGTCAACATCAACGAGACGGATATCGTCCTTGTCAAAGAGGTCAAGCCCACCGCGGATGTCAAGGAGCTGACGAAGATCGCCAAGAGCATTGAGGATACGCTCTCCACGGAGCTGATGCTGCGCGTCATCGTCGGCATCGGCGCGGTGGCCGGCCAGCTCAAGGACATTGCCCGCGCGTTTAAAGAGGCGCAGGTCGCCATCGAGGTCGGACATGTCTTTGATACGGAAAAGACCATTATCAGCTTCGAAAATCTCGGCATCGGCCGCCTGATCTACCAGCTGCCGACGACGCTTTGCGAGATGTTCCTGACAGAGGTGTTCCGCAGAGG
>CAKTWY010000090.1 GCA_934630445.1 uncultured Eubacteriales bacterium | reverse complement strand
GGCGATACTTCTGCCCGGACCCACCGCGGCGACACGGAGTTTGAGGTGCGCGCCCTGTCCGACGGCAAGCATTTTTCGGATATCAGCTTTTCTGTCGCCCGCGGCGAAGTGCTCGGCATTGCCGGCATCATTGGCTGTGGAAAGACGGAGCTGTGCGAGGCGATCTATGGTGCGCGCGCGGCCACTTCCGGTTCTCTTCTCATCGAAGGCAAGGCGCTCAGCGTAAAGCTGCCCAGCGACAGCAAAGACGCCGGCGTGCTGTGCATTCCGGAAAACCGAAAGACGCAGGGGCTGTTTCTGAATACTACCGTTCATAACAACATGATCGCCTGCGTGCTGAATAAGATGTGCAGCGGCGTATTTCTGAACAACGCCAAAATCCGCACGATGATTGAAAAATATCGTGCGATGCTGAATATCAAGATGACCGACGACAGGCAGATCATCCGCTTCCTGTCCGGCGGCAACCAGCAAAAGGTGCTTGTTGCAAAAACAATTGCGGATGATCCAAAAGTCCTGATTGCGATGGACCCGACGCGCGGGATCGACGTAGCGTCAAAGGAGGATATCCACCGCATCATCCACGAGTTGTCGCGCGCAGGCCTGTCCGTGCTGGTCATTACGTCAGAGCTCGATGAGCTGATGAATATGTGCGACCGCATCCTCGTCATGAACAGCGGCAGACTCGTGGCGGAATATGAGCGTGAAAATTTCAATGAAGCGGAAATTCTGCTTAAGATGCATCAGCTGGCAGAATGAGGGGGCAATGATATGCTGAAAAAAGACAACAGGCTGCAGCGGTTTTTTGCAGTCAAAGAAGTTCCTCTGTTTATGACGATTGTGTTTGCGAGCATCATCCTGACCGTCGTCAAGCCCGGATTTTTACAGTTCGGCAATATCCATTCGGTGTTCCTAGGCGCCTCGTTTGAGGCGATTATGGCAATCGGCATGACGCTGCTCCTCGTTCTGGGCGGGTTCGACCTGTCCGTCGGCGCAGTTGCGGGCTTCACAGGCGTCATCAGCGGGCTGTGCCTTGACGCAGGCATGAACGCCGGCGTGGCAATCCTGGCAGGCGTGGCGGCGGCGACGCTCGTCGGCCTTGCAAACGGCCTGATCATCTCCAAGCTCAAGGTAAACTCCATGATCACCACGCTCGCTATGCAGATGATCGTACGCGGGCTGATTTACATTCTGACAAAAGGCGTGGGCAAGCCCAACTTCCCCGACAGCTACAATATTGTCGGCCGCGCCAAGATCTTCGGGCTGCAGACTCCGATCATCATCTCCCTGGCACTGATGCTTGTCTTCGGCATTCTGTTTGCAAAATCCGGCTGGTTCCGTCAGTTCTATTTTATCGGCGGGAATGAGGAAGCAGCCCATCTGTCCGGCATTAAAGTCGACAGGCTGCGCATCTTCGGCTATACCTTCATGGGTCTGATGGCTGGTATTTCCGGCGTTCTGCTGGCCGCGCGCATGGGCGGCGCCATCCCCACGCAGGGCCAGAACATGGAGATGAACGTCATCGCGGGCTGCGTCATCGGCGGCTGCTCAGTCTCCGGCGGCGAGGGCACGATGTTCGGTTCCTTCCTCGGCGTGCTCGTGATGGCAATCGTGACGAACGCCTTTAACCTTTTGGGCGTCGACGTCTACTGGCAGAGAACGATTCTCGGTCTGATTCTTCTGATCGCCGTACTTACCGACGTGCTGCGGCGCAAAAAGCTGAACTGACGTAAAACTGGAGGTATGGAGTATGGAAAGAATATATACCCTCGACACGCTGCGCATCAGCGTGTCCGACACCAGAAGCGAGCTTGGATGCACGGGAGCGTCCTATCTGGCCGGGCTGATCCGGCAGGTTGCAGCCGAGAAAGGTGAAGTCAATATGATTTTTGCCTCCGCGCCTTCTCAGATGGATGTTCTCAACAAGCTGCTTGAGGACGATACCCTGCCGTGGGAGCGCATCAACGCCTTCCATATGGACGAGTATATCGGCCTGCCTGGCGATGCGCCGCAGTCTTTCGGCAATTACCTGCGCACGCGTTTTTTTACCAAAAAGCCTTTCAAAAGCGTCCATTACCTTGACGGCAACGCCGCCGATCCGCAAAAGGAATGCGCCCGCTACAGCGATCTTCTGCGCAGCTATCCGGTGGATATTTCCGTCGTCGGCATCGGCGCCAACGGCCATCTTGCCTTTAACGACCCGGGTATCGCCCGCTTTGACGACCCCGCCCTGGTGAAGATAAACGCCCAGCTGGACGATGTCTGCATCCGCCAGCAGGTGGACGACAAGTGGTTTCAAGCGCCCTCGGACGTGCCCGCCTCGGCGCTCACGCTGACGATTCCTGCGCTTACAAACGCCCCGTATCTTGTCGCAATCGTGCCATCTTCAAGCAAGGCTGCGATCATCGGGCGCTTTGTCAAGGGCGCGATTTCGGAGGAATGCCCCGCGACCATCATCCGGCGGCATCCAAACGCCGTTTTGTTTCTTGACGCGGACTCGGCCTCACAGGCCGATCTGATGTAGAAGGATCGTGATGTAAGGTGCGTACGCTCATCCAAAATGCACGGCTTCTCCTCCCGGGGGAAGCTGTACCGAAAAACGGTTCCATTCTTATTGAAAACGACAAAATTGTGCAGATTTTGCCCGGCAAATTGTCTTTTCCAGAATTTGGTGATAAACTAATAGATGCCGGAGGGCTATATCTTTCACCTGGTTTTATCGACACACATACGCACGGCGCTGGAAATGCCGATTTTATGGACGGCTCTGTAGAAGCCGTATGCCAGGCCTGCCGCACGCATATGCGCTACGGCACGACGTCCATTGTGCCGACGACCCTGTCGAGCAGAACGGACGAGCTGTATGCCAACCTCGGCAATATTGAGCGGGCGGCTGAGATCAGGGAAAATATGCCGAATATCCTCGGCATTCATCTGGAAGGCCCTTACTTTTCTCCCGCGCAGAACGGCGCGCAGGACCCGCGCTACCTAAAGCCTGCTCTGGCGGAAGAATATCTCGATCTTCTTGAAAAATTTCCTTCTATTGTGAAATGGACCATTGCGCCTGAGATAGACGGCGCGCTGGAGATGGGGCGGCGTCTCAGCCGCCGCGGCATCGTGGCCTCGATCGGCCACTCGGACGGTACGGACGACGACGTCGTAAAAGCCATTCAAAACGGCTACTCCATGGTCACGCATCTTTTCAACGCGACCAGCCGCCTGACACGAAAAAATGCGCTGATGTACCTCGGCGTCGCCGAGAGCGGCCTGCTGCACGACGAGCTTACGGTGGAGATCATTGCCGATGGGCGCCATCTGCCTGTGCCGCTTCTGCGCCTGATTTACAAGACAAAGGGAAAAGCACGTATTTGTCTGGTGACCGACTCAATGCGCGCCGCCGGTGTGGATACGCGTGAGAGCATCATCGGCAGCCTGAGCAACGGCCAGCGCGTGGAGATTGAGGACGGTGTCGCGTATATGCCGGGGCGGCAAAGCTTCGGCGGCAGTGTGTGCACAGCCGACCGCCTGATCCGCACAATGACGCATTCGGCGGGCATCGCGCTGACAGATGCGGTTGAAATGCTCACGCTGACCCCCGCAAAAACGTTGAATCTCGCCCGATGCAAAGGCAGTATTGAGCTCGGCAAAGACGCCGATCTTGTTCTTTTCGACGAGGATATTAAAATCAAAATGGTAATGGTGATGGGAAAAATATGGGTAGATCAAACAGAAGCGTAACCATTTCGGATGTTGCCCACGAAGCCGGCGTCTCAACCGCAACCGTGTCGCATGTGCTGAACAAGACACGCTATGTCAGCGATGAACTGTGCGAGCAGGTGCAGGCCGCGGTAAAAAAACTGGGGTATTACCCAAACAAGCTCATCGGCAGCCTGCGGACCAAAAAGAGCTATACGATCGGGCTGATTTTACCCAGCAGTTCCAACGAGACGCTCGGCCTCCTGGCGGAGCGCATCCAGAAGCTTTTGTTTGAGCACGGATATAATCTCATCATCTGCAACACTTCTTACGACGCGGAGATAGAAGCACGTGCCCTGGAAACGCTGATTATGAAGCAAAGCGACGCCATCATCGCCATTCCCGTCGGCGAAGCTTCATCGAAGCTGCATGAAATCGTCTCCCTCGGCATTCCCCTGGTGCTTGCCGACCGTAAAATCAAGGGGCTGCGCGCCGATTCAGCGGTCGTCGACAACCGGCACGGTGCGTTTGAAGCAGTGGAATACCTGATTTCCAACGGACACCGCAATATCGGTTATATCGATCGTAAAACTGCCCAGTCGCACTCAATCGATCAGCGTCAGGGATATCTCGAGGCGCTGCAGGCACACGGCATCACGCCGCCGCACTCCTATATAGTCAGCGCAAGCGGCTACAGCTATGAAGCCGGATATGACGCCGCCAAGCATCTGATGGATAAAAATCCGGAAATAACGGCTATTTTTGCCTATTATGATGTAGCTGCCCTTGGAGCTGTACGCGCCGCTTATGACCGCGGAAAGCGCGTACCGGAGGACATGTCCATTATCGGCTACGACGGTATGCCCTTCAGCCAATTTACCCAGCCCCGGCTTTCGACAGTTTTATTCCCTGTCGAACAGCTCGCCCAGAGCGTGTGCAAGCTTGTCATCAGCCGCCTGCAGAGCGAAGAGGGTGCGGAAAGCCGGGCCATTATCATCACACCGCATCTGATCCAGGGCGAATCGGTCGGCCCCGTTCCATCAGCAGCGCCCGGCAAATAATACCTGTCCGGCGCATCGCAGACCGGTTTGTCTGCACGGCAAACGCCGCTGCGCTCTTTCATGCCTCACCGCAGCGCGCGAAAGGCAACCGATTTTTGGGTGCGTCTGGGCGCGCTGCATTTTCAGGCTTTCCGCGTTTTATGCCGACGTCATTTCAGCATTCAGAAGGGAGCCATATTATGAAGCAATATGATCTTTTTATCAATAACGAATGGATAAAGCCCGCCTCAGGAAAATATATCAAGAGCTATAATCCCGCCAACGGCGAATACCTCGGTGAGGTCGCCTCTGCAAGTGCTGAAGAGGTTGACCTTGCCTGCCGCAGCGCGCGGCGCGCGTTTGAAAACGGATGGGGTACGACGGACGCGCATGAGCGCGCGGCCGTCATGCGGAGAATTGCAGATGCCCTGCGTCGCCGCGAGCGTGAATTTGCCGAAATGGAAGCAAAGGACGCCGGAAAGCCCATCAGTGAAACGACCGGTTTTGACATTCCGTTTTCGATTTACGCCTTTGAGTATTTTGCCGGTATCTGTACGGAGGTCACGGGTGACGTTCTCCCTGTCAAAAATGGGTTTCGCCGCGGTTTGTTTGACTTTACCACATTGGAGCCTTATGGCGTGGCCGCTGTCATCAGCCCGTTTAACTATCCGCTTCATCTGCTGACGCGCAGCCTCTGTCCGGCTCTTGCCGCTGGGAACACGATCGTCTGCAAGGCCTCCAGCATGACCCCTATGACGACCTCCATGCTCGGGGAAATTCTCCTGGAGGCGGAAGTTCCCGCCGGTGTGGTCAATATTATTTCAGGCTCCGGCTCCACCTGCGGCGAGGCGCTTGCCTCTAACCGCGAGGTCGACGTGATCGCTTTCACCGGAAGCGAGGCCGTCGGCCGCCGGCTCATGGAGCTCTCCGCCCGCTCGCCCGTCATCAAGAAAACGCTGCTTGAGCTGGGCGGCAAGGGGCCGGTCATTATCGAACCCGACTGCGATATGGATTCCGCCGTACAGTGCATGCTCCTTGGACTGTGCTCGAACCAGGGGCAGGTCTGCTGTGCGACGACGCGCATGTATCTGCACGACTCCATTTACGATGTCTTTCTTGCCAAACTCACTGATGCGCTTGGCAAGCTGAAACTCGGCGACACAATGGACCCCGCCACGCAGATGGGCTCTCTCATCTCAGCGGCACATCTCGAGGAAGTGGACGGTTTTGTCAAGCGCGCGCTCGCGCAGGGCGCACGCCTTGTCTGCGGCGGACAGCGCTATTCCGAAGGGGCCTGCGCAAAGGGAAATTTTTACCTGCCGACGGTGCTTGACAACGTCTCTCAGCGCGACGAATGCGTTCAGAGCGAGATCTTCGGCCCCGTGCTCGCCGTGCAGCGCTATCATACCATTGAAGAGGCGGTCAGGCTGGCCAACGACACCGATTTCGGTTTGGGCGCAAACATCTTTACAAACGACTACCGAACCGCCTATTATGCAGCTCAGCGCATCAATGCCGGTTCCGTCTGGGTCAACATGCCCAATGGCTCACAGATGAATTGCCCCTTCGGCGGCAATAAAAACAGCGGCCTGGGGCGCGAATACGGCATGCAGGGGTTGCACGAATATCTGCGCGTGAAAAACAACATGTGGAATATGCGCATCGGCACGTTCAGCTACTACGATTGATCCCCTCCCCGCCGGCTTGACAGCTGGCTGCGGAACGGCTTCGCTCAGGCAGCGTTCTGCGTTGTGCATACAGGATGTAAAGATATCCGGCCGGCGGACCTTTTTAAAAGGATTCCGCCGGCCGGATTTTGTCCGCCGCAGTGTTTCTCCTCTCCCGCGGCACTTCTTTCAGAAAAACCGACACATGGAAAACGCCGTATGCCGCGCTGCATGGCAATTGGAAATGAACCGTCTCCCCTTGCTATTCATTTATAATGTGTTAATATGAACATAGTCTATCTTGAAAGGCGAATGCGCGCCAAAAGGAGAAAGCACTTTCCGGCAGGCAGTGCTGCTTCAGGCCAAGCGCATCGTTTACGCCGGAGCGCTTTGCCGCCCTCCTGGTGGAGGAAACGCTTCGCCGGCTGCGGCGCGGGGAGAACGACGACGCATTTCTGCTCGCTCTGATTGAGCGTAGCATTGATTAAAGGAGAATCGATATGCAGGCAATTATGGAAACGCTGTTTGACGCCATCTATCTTTTTACCGTCATCGCTCTGGGCTTACAGATGATCAGGGCATCGAACGGCCGCATTGAGGTAAAACTGTTCGGCATTATGGCGCTCGTATTGGGCTTTGGCGACGCCTTCCACCTTGTACCGCGGCGCATACGCGCTTTTGACGGACGGACTGGCCAGCCACGCGTCCGCTCTCGGCTTCGGCAAATTTGTCACTTCGATCACCATGACGGTGTTTTATGTGCTGCTTTATCACATTGCGCTCCAGCGTTACCGCATCCGCCGTCCGGCGCTTACGGCACTGGTGTATTCCCTGGCGGCGCTGCGCATCTTTTTATGCCTGCTGCCGCAGAACATGTGGCTTTCCGCCGATGCGCCGCTCGCCTGGGGCATCTATCGCAATATTCCGTTTGCGCTGCTTGGCGCCGTGATCATTGTGCTTTTTTATCGTGCGGCGCGCAAAGACGGCGATCAGCCGCTGCGCCATTTATGGCTCGCGGTCTTGCTCAGCTTTGCGTTTTATATTCCGGTTGTTTTGTGGGCAGACGCTTTTCCGCCCGTGGGCATTCTGATGATCCCGAAAACCTGCGCCTATGTCTGGGTTGTGCTGATGGGGCGGGAAATGACGAAAGCAGATGCAGCTGCGCCCACAGCCGCATGAACACACGCCGCGGCGTACAGAAACTGCCTTTTCACCGGATGTGATTTTCAGCCATTTGCCGCTTATCTTTTCATCATTTCTGTGCTAAGATACTGTCATAAAGTTTTATGATCAAACGGAAAGCGGGGCATATCAAAAATGCGCATTCTTGCCTACAGCCACAGGAGCGATGAAACGGCTTTTTTTAAAGCTTTTACAGAAAAATACCAGGTCGAAGTCGTCCTCTGCGATGATGCGCCGAGTATGGAGACGGCGCATCTTGCGAAGGGCTTCGACTGCATCAGCATCATCACCACCATCATCGACGAGGCGCTGATTCAGAAATTTCTCGACCTTGGAGTCAAATATATCTCCACGCGCACCATCGGCTATGACCACATCGACGTCGGCGCCGCGCGCCGCCTTGGCATGCATGTCGGCAACGCGACCTACTCTGCGAACAGCGTGGCGGATTACACAATCATGCTCATGCTCATGGCCACACGCAGGATGAAGGCCATCACGACGCGCGCCGCCGGGCAGGATTTTTCGCTCAAAGGCGTGCAGGGGCGGGAGCTTCCGAACCTGACGGTCGGCGTGCTCGGTACGGGGCGCATCGGCAGGACGGTCGTGCGCCATCTCTCGGGGTTCGGCTGCGACATGCTCGCTTACGACCTGTATGAGAACGATGAAGTGAAAAAATACGCGCGCTACGCTCCGCTTGACGAGATCATCCGCACCTGCGACATCCTCTCGCTGCACATGCCCGCAACGGAGGATAACTATCACCTCATCAGCGACGATACCATCGCCCGGATGAAGGACGGCGCCTATATCATCAACACGGCGCGCGGTTCGCTCATCGACACGGACGCGCTCATCCGTGGCATTGAGAGCGGCAAGCTCGCCGGCGCGGCGCTGGATGTGATCGAGCACGAAGCAGGGCTTTACTATAACGATCTGAAAGGTCAGGTCCTCAGCAACCGCGGCCTGGCGGTGCTCAAATCCTTCCCGAACGTGATCGTCACGCCGCACACGGCTTTTTATACCGACCAGGCGGTGAGCGATATGGTGGAAAATTCCATCCGCTCGTGCATCGGCTTTATAAACGGTACTGAAAACCCATGGCTCGTGGTCTGACACGCGGTGGAGCCCATAACAGGTGAATACAACAATCTGGGCAGCTGCGTACATGTCGCAGCTGCCCAGATTTTCGGTCAAAGTCCTCTCTGCTTCAAATCCCGTACAAGGCCGACGTAGAATTCACGCACGTCGAAGCCTGTGATATTTTCGCGGTTGAGGTCGATCATGTCCGCATGCGTCACGCCCCGCCGGCCGGACGGCGCAACGCATGTAAAGCGCTCGCCCCATTTGGCCGACTCGAGCGACACCAGTCCGTCGTTTGCCCCGTCGAAGTGAAGCACCAGCGGGTAGGAAATGTTCAGCGGGAACTTCCCTCCCGCGGCGCCGTGCACCCACGAACCGACGCTCTGGTAATAGACGCCCGGCACATCGGGCGTATCCGCATTTCGCGCCTGACAGCTTTCGTTTGTCAGGTCGCGCACCGCGCTCAGGAACTCCGGCTTTTGATCGCCCAGCCGCCTGAGGGCGCCGTTATATGCCGACGCCACGGAGTTCAGGAAGCCGTCCGGCGCTTTTTTCAGCAGATATTCCGCGAAAAGGCAGCCCCGGTGCGGCGTGTTGATTGTCGTCAGAGAGGCGACATACTGCCCGCAGCCGAGGTGCGACAGGGCGTAGCGCATATCGAGGCCTCCCTTCGAATGCGCGATGACGTTGACCTTTTCGCATCCGTGTTCACGCACGAGCGTCTCGATGCGGCGCGCAAGCTCCGCCGCGCTGTCCGCGACAGAGGCTGCTGACTGCTGGCTGCCGTAAAAGACCACGGCGCCGTTCCGTTCAAGCGCCGCGGGGATGCGCCCCCAATAGTTGAGCGCCCGGCTGTCGCGGAAAAACACGCCATGCACGAGAAGGAGCGGATAGCGCGTGCGGCAGACCGCGTCTTTCGCCCGCGCCCGGTCGCGGCGGACGGTATTGTTTTCAAAACGGCACTCGTCTGCCGCGGCGGCAATGAGCTTCCCCAGTACGAAAAGATTCACCACCGGGATCCATCCCGCCAGCGCGCCGGCGACACGCAGACGGAGGCCGAGCTGCACCGACGTGCAGTAAAGGCGGATAATGCCATTCCAGAAGATCAGAAAAAGCGCGCATGCCGCGACCGCCGCATGCGCGGCGAACCGCGCACCGGAGAGCACATCCGGCACACAGTAAAGCCAGATCAGCACCGCCCCGGCAAGATCGACGGCGCACACGATCAAAAACTGCCTGAGCAGCGTCACGCCGCCGGAAAGCACGCGCAGCCGCGCGCTCTCCCCTTCCGCCGGCGGAAACAGGTTCAGCAGGAGCAGCAGCACGCC
>CAKTWY010000089.1 GCA_934630445.1 uncultured Eubacteriales bacterium | reverse complement strand
GACAAATCCGAACACATGACCCACTTGGATAATGTAGTTCGGATTTATCATCGTATGGTCCGAGTGTGGAGATTCGAACTCCAGGCCTCTTGAACCCCATTCAAGCGCGCTACCAAACTGCGCCACACCCGGATGTGAACCACGAATGATATGATACCACACACGCTATGTAATTTCAAGTGTTTTTTTCCAAAATGTATATTTCCGGACATTGGGTGAAAAATAAAAAAAGCGCTGCGCCGATCAATCGGGAACGAACCGCACAGCGCAATGATGCAAAAGCTTCCGCTCCACCGGCTTTTACCGGACGGCGCGGTATAACGGGAGCGTGTTTTATGGGAATTTCTCTGATCCGGACAATCATCCTGTATCTTCTCATCGTAATCGCCGTTCGCCTGATGGGAAAGCGTCAGATCGGTCAAATGCAGCCCTCGGAACTGGTGGTAACCATCCTGATCTCCGATCTGATTGCAGTGCCGATGCAGGACATCGGCATTCCTCTTTTTCACGGAGTGATCCCAGTGCTGACTCTGGTGGCGCTTGAAATCATCATCTCCGTCGTTTCTCTCAAAAGCGTGCGCGCACGCAACGTCCTGTGCGGAAAGCCTGTATGTATCATCGAAGAGGGACATGTGATCGAAGAACAGCTGAAAAAAACGCGCATGTCCGTCGACGACCTGATGGAGGAACTGCGCTGTAAGGATATTTTTGATCCGGCGGACGTGCGCTACGCGCAGATTGAGACAAACGGCCAGCTTACCGCTATCCTGAACACGGACGCCGAAACAGTGAAGGGCAAAATGCTTGGCATCAAAAAAAATCACAATGAAGCGTTTTATCTGATTGTATCGGATGGTGTTCTGTTCGAGGGCGGTCTGCGCGACGCTGAGCACAGTATGAGCTGGCTGGAAACGACCCTGCACGAGAAAGGGCTTGACCTGCGGGATGTATTCATACTGCTTGCAGACCGGAAAGGCAAGGTCTTTCTGCAGGCAAAGGAAAAGGGGGGCTGAAAGATGGGCAGGCTCATAACCGCCCTGTCGTTCCTGGGCATTATAATTGCTGCGTCGATTTTCAATATATATGCCGTCGACCACGCTGTTCAGCCAGTGGCCGACCTTCTCGCCCAGAGTGCCGCGGCGCTCGACGCCGGGAACGAAGAAGGGGCGCTTGTTAAAATGCAGGAAGCGATGGATCACTGGCATGGAATTTCCGACTATCTGGGTGCCGTTATTCTGCATTCGGAAATCGATGACGTGGATGTCGATTTTGACCTGACACAGGGATATTTGGAAAATCGCGACTATGTGCAGTTTCGCGTCTATCAAAAAAGCATGGTGCAGAAAGTACTGCACCTGAAGGATATGGAAAAAATATCTGTCGTCAACATCTTTTGATGCAGTTTACCAGACACAATCAGCCCCTTTTATCCATTTCCGCAGCGGCACGCGCGCCGCACTTTTGCGGGCAGCCGGAGCGCCTGCGATAAAAAGGGGCCGCGGCTTTTTTGCCTTTTCACGAATCCCGCTGCAAGCGCTGTATGTACCGTATGAAAACGGCGCATACTGTATCTGCCGGGCTGTGTTCCGGCACAAAAAGCGGAGGAAACATCCAATATGTCCAAAGAATTTTATCTGCATGACCCCCGTCTTCGGAACATGTTTTTAGCGCTGTCGCCGGAAATGCAGAACGCGATCGATCAGTGCGGCATTGAAATCTGCACGCCCGGCGAACTGACAATGTGGACCGAACACTACCGTTCCGGTATTCCAGATATGAAAGGACAGATACCATGAAAAAATATCATGACCTCTACGCCCTGTGCAATGAACAGGCAGACGCTAAAAAATACTACGACACCCTTCCTGATTATATCAAAGAGCAGATCGAAAGCCGTGCCGACAGCGTCAATTCCTTTGCAAGCCTGCAGGATTACGCTGAAAACCTCCTGCGCGGCGACGGCTGACTGCTTGCGTTTTCGCCGCTTCTGCTGTATACTTTATTCAATGTTCGCTGAACAGGCGGAAAACCGACGTGCGGTTTGTTCGGCAGGCATGAATGATTCTCTGCAGCGGAGGTGAAGCGCGTATCGCGCATATTTATGGATCCATTCAGTCTGAACACCCTGTTTGTGCCGGCGATCATGTTTTGCATCGTTCTGGTAGTCTATCTTATTTTTAAGATTTTTATCCAAAAATAATGCCGGCACGCCCGGTTCATTGTGCAGAAATAGAGCAGAATCGTCAACACAAAACGTGCCGAAAAGAAACATCCGTTGCAGAGCCGTACATGCTCTGCAGCGGATGTTTTACCATTTTGGGTCCGGCGCGGAATGGGCCTTCCAATCAGGCGCGCTCCCCCATCAGCGCCTGTGCCGCAAGGAGGATACCGAGCTTGCCGCTCTCATAGGTGATGCCGCCCTGCATATAAGCCGTGTACGGCGCGCGCATCGGTGCGTCGGCCGAAAGCTCGATCGACGCGCCCTGAATAAACGCGCCCGCGGCCATGACAACCTGCGCGTCGTAGCCCGGCATATCCCACGGCTCGGGCGTGACGAACGAGTCGACCGGCGCGCCCGACTGGATGCCCCTGCAAAACTGCAAAAGCGGCTCAGGCGCGCCGAAGTGTATCATCTGGATGATATCATGGCGCACCGCATCGTAACGCGGAGACACGTCATAGCCCAAAAGCTCCATCACGCGCGCGCAGAACACGGCCGTTTTGAGTGCCTGCGCCACAATATGCGGAGCCATAAAAAACCCCTGATATAAAAGGCGGTTCTGCCCGAGCGAAGTGCCGCACTCCCCGCCGATCCCAGGCACAGTCAGGCGATAAGCCGCCGCCTCGACAAGGTCGCGGCGCCCGGCGATATATCCGCCCGTCGGCGCGAGGCCGCCGCCGGGATTTTTGATCAGCGAACCGGCGACAAGGTCGGCCCCGGCCATACACGGCTCGCGCGTCTGGACAAACTCCCCATAGCAGTTGTCGACAATGATCGCGGCGGATGGATTGACCGCGCGGACCGTCTTCACGATCATTTCGATCTCTTCGCACGAGAGCGTCTCACGCACGGCATATCCCTTGGAGCGCTGAATGAACACGGCTTTGATCTTCGGATCCGCCGCGTCGCGGCCGATGGCCGCATAATCGGGCTGCCCTTGGGCGCTGAGCGGCGTCTCGCGGTATTCGATATTGTAATCTGCAAAGGTGCCGCGCTTCTCTTCCCCAAGTCCGACGACGGTCTGCAGCGTGTCATACACCGATCCCGTGGCCGAAAGCACAGCGTCGCCCGAACGCACAGCGGAAAAAAGCGCACATGCAATGGCATGCGTGCCGTTGACAAAGCCGATGCGCACCAGCGCCGCCTCAGCGCCAAGCACATCTGCGTAGATCTCCTCCAGCGTATCGCGTCCGCGGTCGTCGTAGCCGTAGCCCGTAGTACCTGCAAACAGCGTGTCGGACACACGGTGCGTGCGAAATGCTGCGAGCACGCGCGCCGTAATTTCAAAAGCGACGCGGTCAATGCGCTCAAAATAAGGCGCGCAGTCGCGCTCGGCCTTTTCGCCGAGCGCGACTGCCTTTTCCGATAAACCAAGCTGCTCTCTCATCAGATGCTGTAGACCTCGTCCTCGCCGACAATCTGCACGCCGGCTGCCTGAAGCGTCTGCACCGCGCCGGGCACATCGTCTATGCGCAGGATGACGAACGCATCCGAACACTTGCGCGTGAGGAACGCATACGCATATTCGACGTTGACGCCGTGCTCGTCTAAAAGGGAAAGTACATTGTGCATCGCCCCGGGCTGATCGGAAATACGCACCGCGATGACCTGTGTTGTCGAAACCACGACATCGTGCTCGCTCAGCGTGTCCAGGGCCTTCTGCGGGTCGTTGACGATCAGCCTGAGAATCCCAAAATCGGTCGTGTCGGCGATGGAAAACGCGCGAATATCAATCTTCGCGTCAGCGAGGATCTTTGTGATCTGCGCAAGCTTCCCCTTGCGGTTCTCACAAAATACGGAAATCTGTCTGATAGCCATATGCATGCTCCTTTCTTATCGGGCCATATTCCTGCCCAGCGCAAACGCCCGGCGGTTCAGATCAAGCAGCTTCGGCTTGACCGCGGCCACCAGCGCCGCGTCCCACTCTTCCTCGCTGCCGCCAAGTGTCCTTGACGCGAGGCCCAGCATCACTACATTAACGGCCTTGACGCTGCCTGCCTCTTCCGCAGTCCGGAGGGCATCCGCGCTCACAACGTGCGCGCCGGCCTTTTCAAGCTTTTCAACGATCTCTTCCGGATACTTCGCAGCGCCCGTGATAACGGGCATGGGCGAGATCTCCTGCGTGTTCACAAACAATGTTCCGCCCGGCTTCAGAGCAGAGACGCTTCTGAGCGCTTCCAGCTTTTCAAACGCGAATATCACGTCCGCTTCGCCGTCGCCCACGAGCGGAGAGGCGACGCTCTCCCCCGCGCGCACATACGTCACGACGCTACCTCCGCGCTGTGACATGCCGTGCACCTCGCTGACCTTGACTTCCAGGCCGCGGTTTTCATAAAAATTGCCGAGGATGCGGCTGGCGAGCAGCGTTCCCTGTCCGCCGACGCCGACAATCACCAGGTTCGTCACTTTGCTCATGCCTTTTCCCCTCCAATGCAGCCGAATTTGCACATGCTTGCGCACAAACCGCACCCGGTGCAGAGCGCGGCATCGATCACGGCGCCCTCCGGCCCGAATGAGATCGCCGGGCAGCCGATCTTCATGCACATCCGGCACTTTTTACATGCGTCGACCTTCAGCGCGGGCTTTGCCTTGACGCTCTTCAAAAGCGCGCACGGACGCTGGACGATCACAACGGACGGTTCCTCCGCCGCGACCTCTTCGGAAATCACGCGCTCGCAGTCGGCGAGGTCGAACGGATCTGTCACACGCACGCGCTTGACGCCGAGCGCATGGCACAGATCGATCAGATTCACCGCCGGCGCAGGCGTATTCTTCAGCGTCAGACCCGTGGACGGATTCTGCTGATGGCCGGTCATGCCGGTGATGGAGTTATCGAGAATAATGACGGTCGAAGGCGTCTGATTATATACGATATTGAGCAGCCCCGTCATGCCCGAATGCAGGAACGTGCTGTCGCCGATGACTGCGACGCTCTTTTTCGCCTGCTCCGCGCCCCATGCGAGATTCATCCCGTGAAGGCCGGAGATGGACGCGCCCATGTCGATCGTCGTGTCGAGCGCGTTCAGCGGCGCGAGCGCGCCGAGCGTGTAGCAGCCGATATCGCCCGACACCGTCAGGCCGAGTTTGGAAAGGACATAAAACGTGCCGCGGTGGGGGCATCCCGGGCAGAGCACGGGCGGACGGCCGGGGGCTGCCTCGGGGCTGGCGATCTTCTCCGTCCGCTCGCCGAGGAGCTTCTCGCGTATCAGTTCGGGCGTATACTCCCCGCACAGGGAGAAAAGCTCCTTCCCGCCGGCAAGGGCGATCCCGCTTTTGCGCACAAAGGTCTCGAACACGTCGTCGAGCTCTTCAATGACATAAAGCTTTTTCACGCTGGCCGCAAAATCGCGGATCAGCTTTTCCGGCAGGGGGTTCACCATGCCGAGCTTCAGGTACGACGCCTTGTCGCCGAGCGCCTCACGCGCATACTGGAAGGCAATGCCCGACGCGATAATGCCGATTTCATCGCTTCCGCGGATGACGCGGTTGAGATCGGCCGTTTCGGCATATTCGGCGAGCTTCTTCTGCCGCTCCTCGATCACTGTGTGGCGCGGCTTTGCGTTGCCGGGCATCATGACGTATTTTCTCGGATTCTTTTCATAGGGCTTCATCGCCGCTTCTGCGCGCTCATGCAGTTCGACCGCGCTCTGCGAGTGTGCGATGCGCGTCGTCAGGCGCAGCAGCACCGGCGTGTCATACGCCTCGGAAAGTTCGTACGCGCGCAGGACAAAATCCCTGCACTCGGTGGAATCCGCCGGCTCGAGCATCGGCACCTTGGCGGACACTGCGTAATGGCGGCTGTCCTGCTCATTTTGGGAGGAATGCATCCCCTGATCGTCCGCCACCGCAATGACAAAGCCGCCGTTCACCCCCGCGTAAGAGGCGGTAAAGAGCAGATCTGCCGCCACGTTGAGACCGACGTGCTTCATCGCGGAAAAGCTCCGCGCGCCTGCGATCGACGCGCCGTACGCCGTCTCGCACGCGACTTTTTCATTGGGCGCCCATTCGGCGTATATTTCATCGTATGTAGCCGCAAATTCGGAAATCTCCGTCGACGGCGTTCCGGGATAGCTCGAAACGATGCGGCATCCCGCCTCATACAGACCGCGGGCCACAGCTTCGTTCCCAAGCATCAGCTTTTTCAAATCGACCACCTCTAATTCTCCATCACTACCGATGATATGATTGGTTATTTATTTCTCAGATCCACCACGCGCTTCGCCTTACCCTGGAAGCGCTCGATCGTCTTCGGCGAGACGAGCGTGATCTTCGCGTCAAGCCCCAGCACGGAGTGAAGCTTTGCATGGATCGTCTTCTGCAGCTGCTCCAGCTCTCTGAAATGCTCGAGAAGGCTGCCGTCCAGCAGTTCGACCTGCACTTCAAGATTGTCCATATAGCCCGAGCTGCGCACGATGAGCTGATAATGCGGCCCAATGTTCGGCATGCCGACGAGCACGCTCTCGATCTGCGAGGGGAAGACATTGACGCCCTTGATGATGAGCATGTCGTCGCTCCTGCCGCGGATCTTTTCCATGCGCGCATGCGTCCTGCCGCATTCGCACGGCTCGTACGTGATGCGGGTGATATCGCGCGTGCGGTACCTGAGCACAGGGAACGCCTCTTTCGTCAGGGGCGTCACCACCAGCTCGCCGTACTCCCCTTCCGGCATCGGCTCGCCCGTCTCGGGATTGATGATCTCGCAGAGGAAGTGATCTTCCGCGATATGCAGCCCGCAGCGCAGCTCGCACTCGCCTGCGACGCCCGGGCCCATCAGCTCGCTCATGCCGTAGTTGTCCGTTGCCAGCAGGTTCGGGAAGTTCTCTTCAATCTTCGCGCGCATCTCCGGCGTGCAGCCTTCCGAGCCGAACAGGCCAAGGCGCAGCTTCAGCCGCTCGGTGATCCCCTTTTCCTTCGCAAGTTCGCTCAGGTACACGGCGTACGACGGCGTCGCCACGAGAAGCGTCGTTCCGAAGTCCTCCATCAGCATCAGCTGCTTTTCGCTGTTGCCGCTCGACATGGGGATGACGGCGCAGCCGATCTTCTCCAGTCCATAGTGAAGGCCGAGCGCGCCCGTGAAAAGGCCGTATCCAAACGCAATCTGCGCGATATCGTCCGGCGTCGCGCCCGCCGCGCACGCAAGGCGCGCCACGCAGGTCGACCAGGTGTCAAGGTCCTTTTTTGTATATCCGACCACGGTGGGTTTGCCCGTCGTGCCGGAAGAAGCGTGAATGCGCACCACATCGCGCATTTTCGCAGCAAACATGTTAAACGGATAATTCTGGCGGATATCGTCCTTCATCGTATACGGAATTTTTGCAATATCCGAAAGCGAGCGAATATCCTCCGGCTTCACTCCGATGCTGTCAAAGCGCTCACGGTAAAACGGAACGTTGTTATAGCAGCGCTCCACTGTCGCCTGCAGCCGCTGAAGCTGCACCTTCTCGATCTCCGTCCGGGACATCGTCTCAATTTCTTTCTGGAAAAACATTTCGCTACCTCCCCAATTCTTCATCCAGCATGTTGCAGCGCAAGCGCCGGATCTGCCCGGCAAATGAATATCGCCTTTTGCACAGCAAAAAACCGCATTGTCAGCCCACGTTTAAGGGCGGCAATGCGGCCGTCTTACGACCACTGCCGATACCCCTCCCGTACTACAACGCCATGGGTTTAAAACGCTACAGAAAAACTCGCCCTACAAATGCTTCAAACTATGTCTTCTCCATAATAAAAGATTGTACACCCATTCGTTTTCTTTGTAAAGGCCCACCCGCAAAAGTTCCTTTTGCCTTTGACTGAACACAGGCGGACGTGTATAATTTAGAACAGAAAACAAAGGGCTGGTGAGGTGTGTTTATGCGATCAATTTGCGCAACGGATTGCTGCGGCGGGTGCAGCAGAAAAGGCAGCTGCGGCGGCTGCCTGGAAACAGGCGGAAAACCATTCGGCGGAGCATGCATTGCTGCTGAATCTATAAAAGAGGGCGGTTTTGAGGCATTTTCGCGTTTGAAAAATGCTTTAATCGACGAAGTCAACGCACTCGGCGTTGAATCCCTGGAAATAGCGGACCTTCATCTTCTGAACGGATTTTATGTCAATTTAGAGTATCGCCTTGCAAACGGACAGTGCGTAAAACTGCTTGAAGACAACAATATATATTTGGGAAATCAAATAGAAATTGCCAACAGCGACAGGTGCTATGGCATCGTTGCTGATGACGCATATCTGCTGGTGTGTGCATATGGATGCGGCGGAATCGACCCTGAAATCATTCTATACAGAAAACGATCATTATCTGCCGGCTAGGCAAACCTTATCGCGGCTGCCCTGGAACATCCGGCACGTCAGATGTGCATCTGCCTTGTGGAACAAACGTATAAAATGTGTCTTACAGAAGGATGTGAAACGATGGAAGAGAAAAAACAGCTTTCAAAAACACTGATCTGTTTTTTGGTTCTTTTTAAAATCGGATTATTCACTTTTGGCGGTGGATGGAGCATCATTGCCCAGATGCAGAATGATTTCATCCACCGGCGGGCATGGCTGACGGACGAGGAGCTGATGGACATCGTCTCAATGGGCCGCTCCCTGCCGGGCGTCATGGTGATCAACACTTCCGTGCTCTTCGGCTACCGCATGGGCGGGGCGCTGTGCGCCGTGGTCTGCGCCGTGGCCGTGGCGCTGCCGTCCATTCTGGTGCTCACCCTTGTCACCTATTTTTATAACACGATCCGTGACAACACCTATGTTGCACGCGCGATTTTAGTTGTGCGCGCATGCGTGGTGCCCATCATCTTGAACGCTACAGGCCAACTGAAAAAAACGGCGCTTGTGAACAAGATTTCCTATTTCATTGCGGCGGGCACTTTTATCTTATGCCTTTTTACGGGCATCAGCAATATTCTCCTGATTCTGGCCGGCGCCGCACTCGGCCTGATCCTGCGCGGAGGTACGCATCATGCTGTTTCTTGAACTCTATCTCGCGTTCGTACGCATCGGGTTTTGCAGCTTCGGCGGTCTCTCGATGATTCCGCTCATCAACAGCGAAATGCTTTCGCACGCATGGCTGACTCCGGAACAGGTTTCCGACATTGTGGCCATTGCGGAGATGACACCGGGCGCTCTGGGCATCAACTGCGCCACCTTCGCCGGCATCAACGCCGGTGGAACGTTCGGCTCGCTTTTTGCAACGCTGGGGGTAATGACGCCTTCCCTCACACTGTGCATGATCGCAGGTCACTATGTGCAGAAATTGAAAGACAACCCCCGTCTTGCTGATATCATGTCCGGCGTCAAGCCGGTCTGCTTTGGCATGATCCTCGCGACGATCATCACCCTGTCTATTTCCAACTACTCACTCGCCGGCGCGCTGTACTGGCAGCCAGTGCTCATCGGTGCGGTCATGACCGTTCTTTTGATGAAATTCAAGCTGAGCATCCCGCTCGCCGTCATGCTGTCCGCCGTACTGGGAATTCTTATTGTCCGGTAAGCTGTTTTTGCTGTTCAGGAGCGGCGCAACCGCAGGTTGCGGGCGCTTCAAAGCAAAGTTGGTGGCATACACGGCCGTTTCCTGCTAAGATGGATGTGGGAAATCCGCACCATGCGGTCACACGGAGGTCTTATATGAACATTGAAATTGCAAACCGGCTTGTGACACTGCGCCGCACGCACGGCCTGTCACAGGAAGAGCTCGCCTCGCGTATCGGCGTCAGCCGCCAGGCCGTGTCCAAATGGGAACGCGCCGAGGCCAGTCCCGACACCGACAATCTGATCCTGCTTGCGCGGCTGTATCATGTAAGTCTGGATGAACTGCTGTCCGTCA